>CANQFP010000005.1 GCA_947599965.1 uncultured Atopobiaceae bacterium
ACTTGCGCGACCATCATCATGTTCGTGCTGGTCACGTAGTCGCCCGTGGACGGCGAGGTCTGCGGGTCACCCGCCGTGATGACGGCCATGTCGCCCGTCTCGACGACACCGTTCTTCTTCGCGACGGCCAGGGCCTCGTAGATCGTCGCCGAGAGGGTGCCCTGGGTCGTCGACTTGAAGGCCTGCACGCCCCAGTAGAAGGAGCACTTGCGGATCGTGATCTCGGAGGGCGAGAACGCGTAGACCGGCAGGTGCGGGCGGAAGTTCGAGATGAGGCGCGCCGTGCGGCCGGTGGCCGTGGGCGTGAGGATGGAGCTCGCGCCGCAGCGCTCGGCCGTGGTCACGCAGGCGAAGCCGATGGCGCCGTTCACGTTGCGCACGCCGCCGCGGTCGAAGTAGTGCTGGCGCTCCTCGAGGAAGTGCTCGGTCTCCTGGCAGATGGAGCGCATCATCTTCACGGACTCCACCGGGTACTTGCCGGCCGCCGTCTCGCCGGAGAGCATCACGCAGTCCGTGCCGTCGAGGACGGCGTTGGCGACGTCGGTCACCTCGGCGCGGGTGGGGCGGGGGTTGCGGATCATGGAGTCGAGCATCTGCGTGGCGGTGATGACGGGCTTGTAGCCCTCGTTGCACTTGCGGATGATCATCTTCTGGATGTGCGGCACCTTCTCGGGCGGGATCTCCACGCCGAGGTCGCCGCGCGCCACCATGACGCCCGAGGAGACCTCGAGGATCTCGTCGAAGTTGGTGACGCCGAGGGCGCATTCGATCTTGGGATAGATGGAGATGCGCGGGCAGCCGTTGGCGAGGCAGATCTCCTTGATCTCCTCCACGGCCCTCGCGTCGCGGACGAAGGAGGCGGCGATGGCATCCACGCCCATCTCGCATCCGAAGGCGATGTCCTCCTTGTCCTGCTCGGTCACGGCGGGCAGTCCGACGTTCACGTTCGGCACGTTCACGCCCTTGCGCTCGCCGAGCATGCCGCCGTTTGTGACGACGCAGTAGATGTCGGGGCCGTCCACGTGGTCGACGGTGAGGCCGATGAGGCCGTCGTCGATGAGGATCACGTGGCCGCGATCCACCTCCTCCGGCAATCCGGCGTAGGAGATCGAGAAGCGATCGTGGTTGCCCACGACGTCGTCGGTGGTGATGACCACGTGGTCGCCGGTGGCGAAGGCCACGGGCTCGCCGTTCTCGAGGAGCCCGGTGCGGATCTCGGGACCCTTGGTGTCGAGCAGGATGGCCACGTGGGCGTCCAGCTCATCGGAGATGCGGCGCACCCGCTCGATGCCCGCCTTGTGGTAGGCGTGGGAGCCGTGGGAGAAGTTGAAGCGGGCGACGTTCATGCCCGCCTTCATGAGCTCGCGCAGGACGTCCTCGTCCTCGGTGGCGGGGCCCATGGTGCAGACGATCTTGGTGCGCTTGGTGTCGAGAATCATGTGCGGTCGAAACCTCCTGCCGCTACCGGCATGGAACGGATGGAAGACGAGCTAGCAGACCACGTTCGCCTTGGGGAGCTCGCCGCCCTCGGAGAAGGCTTGCGCGTTCGAGAGGGTGGTGTTGGCGATGGCGGCCAGCGCCTCCTTGGTGAAGAAGGCCTGGTGCGACGTGACGACGCAGTTGGGGAACGCGCAGAGCGTCGAGGTCACCGATTCCATGATCGCCGAGGAGCGGTTGCGGAAGACGTTGGCGCCCTCCTCCTCGTAGACGTCGATGCCGCAGGCGCCGATCTTCTGGCTGCGGATGCCGTCGATGAGGGCCTCGGTATCCACGAGGCCGCCGCGGGCGGTGTTCACGAAGATGACGCCCTTCTTCATCTTCTCGATGGCCTTGGCATCGATCATGTGGTAGTTCGAATCGAAGAGCGGGCAGTGGAGCGAGATGAGGTCGGAGCGCTCGAGCAGCTCGTCGAGCTCGACGTAGGTGACGTAGTCCATGAGGTCGGGGTTCTGGTAGACGTCGTAGCCGAGGACCTCCATGCCGAAGCCCTTGACGATCTCGCACATGGCGGCGCCGATCTTTCCCGTGCCCACGATGCCGGCGGTCTTGCCGTGGAGCGTGTGGCCGAGGAGGCCGGAGAGCTCGAAGTCGTTCTCGCGGACGCGGTTGAAGCCCTTGACGATGTGGCGGTCGGCGGCGAGCGCCAAGCCCATGGCGTGCTCGGCGATGGCCTCGGGGGAGTAGCCCGGCACGCGCATGACGGTGATGCCGAGGTCCTTGGCCACGTTCACGTTCACCGCGTCGAAGCCGGCGCAGCGCATGAGCACGAGGTTGACGCCGAAGCCGGCGAGGATCTCGAGCGCGAAGGCGTTGATCTTGGAGTTCACGAAGCCGCAGACCGCGTCGTAGCCGTTGGCGAGGGTGGCGGTCATGGGGTTGATGTCGGCCTCGATGAAGTCGATGGAGATGTCGGGGAAGTCCTTGAGCTGCTCCTCGAAGGAATCCTTGTCGTAATCGCGGGTGTCGTAGAACAGGATCTTCATGGAATGCCTCTCCTTCGGAAGCCGTGCCTTCGCTGGTCTCGAACGCGTTCATTCTAGTTTCAAGGATCCGCCGCGCGTGCCAAACAATCGCTCAGGTCGTATCGTGTATCCGTGGATGGGGAACGATCATCCGGATGGCCGGTTTCGCCGGCTCGTCTTGGTCGGTCGCGGGCCGTTTCGGCTCGGACAAGCGCATTGAGCGGAGGATGGGCGTGAGAGAACACCTGCAGGAGAGGGACGAGGTCCTCGCGAGCTTGGGAAGCGACGCGCAAAACGGCCTCTCCGGAGCCGAAGCCGAGCGACGCCTCGCGAATTACGGACCCAACAAGCTCGAGGAATCCGCGAAGGACCCCCTCTGGAAGCGCTTCTTGGCCCAGCTCGCCGACCCTATGATCATCCTGCTTCTCGTGGCCGCCGTGATCAGCGCCATCACGGGCGCGCTCCAGGGCGAGAACGACATCGCCGACGTCGTGATCATCCTCTTCGTCGTCGTGGTGAACGCCGTGCTCGGCGTCGTGCAGGAATCCAAGGCCGAGGAGGCGCTGAAGGCGCTCCAGGAGATGGCCGCGGCCACCTCCAAGGTCATCCGCGACGGGCGGCTCGTGGACCTCAAGAGCGAGGAGCTCGTGCCCGGCGACGTGGTGGTGCTCGAGGCCGGCGACGCCGTGCCCGCGGACGCCCGCATCATCGAGTGCGCCTCGATGAAGGTCGAGGAATCCGCCCTCACGGGCGAGAGCGTGCCGGTTGACAAGACCGTGGAGGCGCTCAGCGTGCCCGACGGCGCCGACGACGTGCCGCTCGGCGATCGCACCGACATGGTCTACATGGGCTCCACCGTGGTCTACGGGCGCGGTCGCGCCGTGATCACGGGCACCGGCATGGCCACCGAGATGGGCAAGATCGCCGAATCCATCTCCGAGGCCGAGGACGAGCGCACGCCGCTCCAGCTCCGCCTCGCCGAGCTCTCCCGCATCCTCACCATCGGCGTCATCGTCATCTGCCTCGTGATCTTCGGCGTCGGCTTCATCCGCCACGGCTCCGAGTTCCTCGCCGATCCAAACCTCATCCTCGACACCTTCATGGTGGCCGTCTCGCTCGCCGTCGCGGCCATCCCCGAGGGCCTCGTGGCCGTGGTCACGATCGTGCTCTCCATCGGCGTGACGAAGATGAGCCATCAGGCGGCCATCGTGCGCAAGCTCACGGCCGTGGAGACGCTCGGCTGCACGCAGGTCATCTGCTCCGACAAGACCGGCACCCTCACCCAGAACCGCATGACCGTCGTGCGCCACGCCACCGAGAGCCTCCGCGACCTCGTCTGCGCGATGGCGCTCGCCTCCGACGCCACCTGGGATGCCGTGGAGAACACGGCGAAGGGCGAGCCCACCGAGGCGGCCCTCGTGGCCGACGCCGCCAAGGAGGGCGAGTTCAAGACCGATCTCGAATACAACTTCCCGCGCGTGGGCGAGGCGCCCTTCGATTCGGGCCGCAAGATGATGAGCGTCATCGTGGAGACCCCGCACGGCTCCTTCGTGCAATACACGAAGGGCGCGCCCGACGAGGTGCTGAAGCGCTGCACCACCGTGCTCGAAGACGACGGCGTGAAGCCGCTCACGGACGAGATCCGCGCGAGGATCCTCGAGGAGAACAAGGGCATGGCCGACGAGGCGCTCCGCGTGCTCGCCGCCGCCAAGCGCGATTGGAACGAGCGCCCGAGCTCCGAGGAGGCCTCCTACCTCGAGCAGGACCTCACCTTCATCGGTCTCTCGGGCATGATCGACCCGGTGCGCCCCGAGGTGGGGCCCGCCGTGGCCGAGGCCCACGGCGCCGGCATCCGCCCCGTGATGATCACGGGCGACCACATCGACACCGCCGTGGCCATCGCCAAGCAACTCGACATCATCGAGGACCGCTCGCAGGCGCTCACGGGCGCCGAGCTCGACCACATCTCCGAGGAGGAGCTCGACGCCACCATCGATCGCTACGGCGTCTACGCGCGCGTGCAGCCCGAGCACAAGGTGCGCATCGTCGAGGCGTGGAAGGCGCGCGGCAACGTCGTGGCCATGACCGGCGACGGCGTGAACGACGCGCCCTCCATCAAGCGCGCCGACATCGGCATCGGCATGGGCATCACCGGCACCGACGTGACCAAGAACGTGGCCGACATGGTGCTCGCCGACGACAACTTCGCCACGATCGTGAGCGCCGTGGAGGAGGGCCGGCGGATCTACGACAACATCCGCAAGGCCATCCAGTTCCTGCTCTCCTCGAACATCGCCGAGGTCATCGCCGTCTTCGTGGCCACGATGATCGGCTTCACGATCCTGGAGCCGGTGCACCTGCTCTGGATCAACCTCATCACCGACTGCTTCCCGGCGCTCGCCCTCGGCATGGAGCACGCGGAGCCCAACATCATGCAGCGCAAGCCCCGGAGCGCCACCGACGGCATCTTCGCGGGCGGCATGGGCTTCGACGTCTGCTTCCAGGGCGTGATCATCGCCTTCTTCACGCTGCTCAGCTACTTCATCGGCGAGTACTTCCAGACGGGCTCCTTCTCCATCGCGAGCGCCGTGACCTCGTCGGTCCACGGCAACGAGGGCGTGACGATGGCCTTCCTCACGCTCTCGATGGTGGAAATGTTCCACTCGTTCAACATGCGCTCGAGGCGCCAATCCATCTTCCGCCTCGGCTCGCACAACTGGTGGCTCTGGGGCTCCTTCGCACTTTCGCTCGTGCTCACGACCATCGTGGTCGAGGTGCCGTTCCTCGTGGAGATCTTCGACTTCACCGAGCTCCCGCCCCACGCCTACTTCATCGCCATGGGGCTCGCGTTCCTGATCATCCCGATCATGGAGATCTATAAGGCCTTCTGGCGCGCCCACGATAGGCACGCCGGCGTCGAGGCCTAGCCGGCGACGCGCGTGGCGAAGCGCAACGCGGGAAGGACGAAGGTCCGCACCTCCTCGCTCGCGCGCGGCTCTCGCGCGCGGCGGGGCGAGGGCGCAGACGGCGTCCGCGAGGCGCGCGGGCTGCCGGCCCTGGAGAGCCTCGCCCACGTGCCGGCCTTCGGAGATTGCACGCCCACGGAGGCCCAGCGCACGGCGTTCGCCGCGTTCACGGCGGCCTGCGGGCAAGACCCGGAGCTCGAGCTCGGCTTCGTCTGCCGGCTCGATCGCAACTTCCCCGCCGTGCGCACCGAGCGCGCCCTCGAGCGCGCCGAGCACGCCGAGCGGATCTTCAAGGGCGATCTCGAGCGTCCGGCGGTGGGGGATTGGGTGGTGCTTCGGCGCCCCGCGGTCCACGACGTGGCCCTCATCGAGCAGGTGCTGCCGCGAAAGCAGGCCCTCACGCGCTGGCGGGGTAGCCGCCGGGGCGAGTTCCAGGTGCTCGCCGCCAACGTGGACGAGGTGCTCGTGACCCAGCCGGTGGGAGGGCGCGGGCTCTCGCTCGACCGCATCGCCCGTTCCGCCGTGGTCGCGTCGGATAGCGGAGCTGCGGTGAGCGTGCTTCTCACCAAAGCCGATCGCACGCTCTCCGCGGCCGAGCTCGCCCGCGATGTGGCGAGCGTGAGGGCGCTTCTGGGCGAGGATGCGCGGGTGTGCGTCCTCGCCTCGCTGGATGGCGCCACGGCCGAGGAGGCCGACCTCGCGTCGCTCGAGGAGGCGACGCTCGAGGCGGGCGGGACCTTCGGCTTGGATGCCGTGCGCGAGGTGGTGGCGCCGGGGGTCGTGGGGCTCGTCCTCGGTGAATCCGGCGCCGGCAAGTCCACGCTCCTGAACGCGCTTCTCGGCGAGAGCGTGCTCGACACGACGGCGGTGCGCGCGGCCGATGACGCGGGACGCCACACGACGGTGGCGCGTCGCATGGTGAAGATCCCGGGCGCGGGCGTCATCATCGACTGCCCCGGGCTGAGGAGCCTTCCCCTCGTGGGCCATGGGCAGGGCCTGCAGGAGGTCTTCGGCGAGGTCGCCGAGCTCGCCGGGGAGTGCCGCTTCCGCGATTGCACGCACACCGGCGAGCCGGGTTGCCGCATCGCCGAGGCGCTTTCCGCGGGCGAGCTTTCCGACGTGCGCACTCGGGCCTACCTCGAGCTCGCCGGGGAGATGCGCCGCCACGCCGGGAGCCTCGATCCCGATGTGACCCTCGCGCCCTAGGGCGCCTCGGCGCCTCGGCGCTTCGGCGCGCAGGTGCGATCCCCCTTTTTCGGCTGATTGCGGAGGGCGTGTGGAGGCGGGGCTTCGCCTCCTCGGTTTCTCCACGGGATTCTCGAACCCCCGATAGAGCCTCTGAGCTCGCAGAATCACTCGTTTGTTGGAGTTTGGTCGGCCCCCGGTCGGCTCGACGAGACGGTTTTCGGGCGAATGGCGCCGAGGGGTGCGCCGAGGGCTCCCAGACTGGCCGTGCGGCTCGTCAGAGGGAGCTCGATGTCCAAACGCTTTCGCCTCATACTCTCCGCGTCCTTCGCGGTCCTCGCGCTTCTCGCCTGCTTCGCCTACGGCGAATCGGTGCGCGCGGAGGCCAAGATCGATCGCGCCGAGGCCCTTGAGCGCTACGGCGGTGAGCTCGCCTCCATCGTCGTGGCCGCGCGCGATCTCGAGCCGGGCGAGAAGGTCGATTCCCTCACCTGCGAGGAGCGGGAGTGGGTGGCCGAGCTCGTGCCCGAGGGCGCGCTCACCTCGCTCGATGATTCCCTCGGCCTCACCCTCACCTCGCCCGTGAGCGCGGGCACGCCCCTCACCGAGACGGCGCTTCGAGAGGACAGCGCCCGGCTCGCCATCCCCGAGGGGACGCTCGCCATGGCCGTGGCCCTCGGCGACAAGATCGGCGTACGCGACGAGGTTCCGCTCGGAACGACGCTCGTGGGCTATCGCGTCGTGGACGGCGAAACCCGCTGCATCTCCACGCACCTCACGGTTATCGGCATCGACGACGAGGGCGCCGGCAGCGCGTCCTCCATCACCGTGGCCGTGCCCCTCGAGGACGTCTCCGCCTTCATCGCGGCGGCCGGCGACGGCAGTCTCCGCCTCGGCCAGCCTGCAGACGGCCTCTACGCGCAAGGTTCGGATGGGCAGGAGGAGGCGTCGAGCTCGGAGGGCGAGACCAGCCCCACGGCGCCCGTCGACGTCGAACCGGTGGAAGGGGAGCTCCCGCCCGCAGACGAGGGCATCCTCACCGAACCCATTCCCTCCACTCCCGAGGAGCAACTATGAATCCGGCTCGAGACAACCGTTCCCCCATCGCGCTTCTCGCCGATCCCGGCGATGCGTGGGCCGAGGAGCTGTGCAGGGTGCGCACCGTGGCCGTCGACGCCTATGACGACGCCTGGCAGCTCCGCTCAGCGCTCCTCGAGGCGCCTGCGGGAATCTGGCGCGCCGTCATCGGGGGTTCGGGAACGCTCGAGGCCGTGAACGTGGCGGCCGCCGTCGCACGAGACGGGCACGCGCGAAGCGTCACCCTCGTGGCCGAGCACCCCTCCGGCTCGCTTCGCTCTCGAGCGGCGCTGGCCTCCATCGCCCAGGTGGTGGAACCCGAGGACCTCCCGGCCGCGCTCGGCCTCGATCGGCAGGCGACGGACATTGGCGCATCATCCGCTTCCCCATCCGATGCGCCCGAACGACCGAGCGGGCGGCTTCGGCTGGTGGAGGGCGGCAGGGAAGGCGACGGGAGGGTGCGAGGCGCGAACGAGGGAGCTCGAAGGTCGATGCCCGAGCTCCCGAGCATCGAGGATGACGGGCTTCCCTGGGAGGCGGATCTCGACGAGCCCGATCCCGCGGACGCTCCGAAGCGGGAGTCGATGCGTCTTCCGCACGTTGCGCTCGCCGAGGGGGAATCTTCCGCTTTGGCCGGGGAGGAGCGCGGGCGGCTTCGCCACAAGCCCTTTCCGGGTCGTCTCCACGCCGCGCGCGAGCCTCTCCACGCCGCGCCGACGGACACGATGAACCTGCCCGCCTTCGGCGACGGCGAGCCGGGAGGCGCCCTCGCGTTCCATGAGGGCAGCGGATCCTCGGCTCCGCGCCTCGTCCTCGTGAGCGGGAGGGGAGGGGTCGGCAAGAGCGCCATCGCCGCCCTCATGGCCGCCACCGCGGCTTCCTGGGGCATGGAGGTGGCCCTCCTCGATCTCGACCTCGCTTTCGGCAACCTCTTCGGCTACTTCGGCCTCGACGGTCCGGCCGATCTCACGCCCGTGGCATCCGCGGGCATCGCGGAGGAGCTCTCCCACTGCGGGCGGGGCGTCGCCGAGCGGCTGACCCTCTTCGGACCCTGCGAGAAGCCGGAATTCTCAGACACGGTGGCCCCGCTCACCTCCGAGATCCTCGCCGAGCTCTCCCGAACCCACAACCTCGTGGTGGTGGATGGGGGCACGTCCTGGGGAGACGCCGTGGCTCAGGCCGTGCAGGGCGCCGACCGGCTTCTCGTCTGCTCGGATGAGCGGGCGGGCGCCATCGGCACGCTCTCCCGCGTCGCGCTCCTCGCGGTGCGGCTCGGCGTGGCGCGCACGCGCATCTGCCGCCTGCTCAACCGCTGCGACCCGCGACATCGCGACGAGGGCTTCATCTCCCGCGCCGACGCCGGCTTCGAGACGGCGCGTCCGCTCTCCATCTACGAGGGCGGCATCGAGGTGCCCGAGCTCATGAGCGCGGGGCACGCGCCGGAGCTCGTGGATCTCCCCAATCCCTTCTCCGAGAGCGTAGCGCGCCACCTCGCGCAGATCCTCGCGGAGCTCGGGGTCCTGCCCGAGGACGAACGAGCCCGCAAGGCGGCCGGTGAGAGGGGCCACGCGAAGCGCTCCGAGGCCTTCCCGTTCTTCAAGGCGCTCGCCTCATGAGTCTGCTCGAGCGGGTCATAGCCTCGCAGGTCGAGGTGGCGGAGGAGGAACCGCGGGCGAATCTCAGCCCCCTCAGGGAGCAACTCAAACGCGACCTCGTCGAGCGGCTCGGCCTCAAGGCCATCGCGGGCGTCGTGGGCTCGGAGAGCATCGAGCGTTCCCGCGACGAGCTCTCCGTCACGCTCGAGGCGCTTCTGAACGAGCAGGATCGCCGCTGGATCGGCGAGCAGGATCGCCGACGGCTCGTGGCCGAGGTCCTCGACGAGGTCGTGGGCCTCGGGCCCATCCAGCCGCTCCTCGACGATCCGACGGTGACCGAGGTGATGGTGAACGGCACCTCCTCGCTCTTCTTCGAACGCGGGGGACGCCTGCTCGAAGCCGAGCGTGTCTTCGAGAGCTCCGAGCAGATCCTCCTCGTGGTCGATCGCATCCTCGCGCCCCTCGGGCGCCGGCTGGACGAATCGAGCCCCATCGTGAACGCGCGCCTTCGAAACGGCGATCGCGTGAACGCGGTGGCCGCCCCGGTGGCCATCGACGGCCCCGTGGTGACGATCCGCAAGTTCACCGGGCGCATCCACCGGCTCGAGAGCCTCGTGGCCATGGGGAGCCTGCCGGGGTGGTACGCCCGACTCCTCTCGCAGGCGGTGATGAGCCGCCAGGACATCGCCGTGGCCGGCGGCACCGGCTCCGGCAAGACCACGCTCCTGAACGCGCTTTCCGCCGAGATCAGCCATGCCGAGCGCATCGTGACCATCGAGGATTCCGCCGAACTCTCCTTCGAGGAGCACCCCCACGTGGTGCGCCTCGAGGCCCGAGACGCCTCCGTGGAGGGTCGTGGCCAGGTGACCATTCGCGATCTCGTGACGAACGCCCTGCGCATGCGCCCCGATCGAATCATCGTCGGCGAGGTGCGCGGCGCGGAATGCGTCGACATGCTCCAGGCCATGAACACCGGCCACGACGGCTCCATGACAACGCTCCACGCCGGCACCGAGGAGGAGGCCATCCTGCGCCTCGTGCTCATGGCGCGCTTCGGGATGGATCTCCCGGCCTCGCTCATCGAGGAGCAGATCGCGACCGCCCTCGACCTCATCGTCATGAGCAAGCGCATGGCCACCGGCGAGCGGCGCGTGACGTCGGCCTCTGCCGTGACGCGCGCTCCCGACGGTTCCGTGGCGCTCTCGCCGATCGTCACCTACGACGAGGAGTGCGATCGGTGGGATCTCGTGGCCGATCCGCCCTTCCTCGTCGCGGGGGACGCGCACGTGGCGCCCGATCGTGCCTCGGAGGAGGTGGCGGCGTGACGTATTGCCTTCTCGCCTGCGTCTCCGCGTTCCTCGCGGTCGCGCTCCTCGTCTCCCCGGCTCGCGAACGTGGTGCGGCGGGTCGCCTCGTGCTCCATCGCCGTCTTCTCGATCTCTGCACCGAGCTCGGATCCACTCGTCCGCTGCTCGCGCTTGAGGCGTGGGATCCCTGGCGTGCCTGCGTGGGCGCCGTTCGCGAGCACGCGGCCAACTACGAGATCTACCTCGGAGATCGCGCGGCGAGCGGGGCGATGGTCCTCGGTGCGCTCGGGGCCGCGCTCGTCGTGAGCTGGCTCTTGGGCTCGCTTTGGGCCTGGCCGGTCGCACTCGCGTGCGCGCTCGCCGCCGTCCCCGTCGTCGCTCGAAGCCTCGAGCGCGCCCGCAGAGACGCCGTCGCCCGCGCCATGCCCGATCTTCTGCGCTCGCTCTCCTCGAGTCTCGGCGCCGGCAAGACCCTCACGCAGGCCATCGGCTACGTGGGCACGCACACGCCGGGCGATGCCGGACGCGCCTTCACGCGGGCGAGCCTCGCCGTGCAATGCGGCATGTCGGTGAACCAGGCGCTCGCCGATCTCGAGCGCTCCCTCGACGCGCCCGGCGTGGCACTGCTCACCTGCGCCCTCGTGGTATCCCAGCGCACGGGGGCGCCGCTCGACGACCTCCTCAACCGTTCCGCCGCCCTCGTGGAGGAGCAGGAGACCCTCAAGGCCGAACTCACCACCAAGACGGCCCAGGTGCGACTCTCGGCCCGGCTCGTGATGGCGCTTCCCGTTGCGCTCGTCGCGTTCCTCGCGGCGCTCACGCCCGATTACCGGGCCGGCCTCGCCACGCCGGTGGGGCTCGCCTGCCTGCTCATCGCCATCGTCCTCGACGCCGTGGCCCTCGTGGCCATGAAGCGGATCATGGATCAGGTGAGCCCATGAGCGCGCTTCTCCTCATACTCGCCGCGCTCGCCGCGGGCCTCGGGGTGTGGTTCATCCCGTCGGGATCCGTGGATGGGGGTCGCTCCCGCACGATCACGCGGAGGTCGGCTCGTGCGCGGGGCGTTCTCGATCACGTGTCCCTCGTCGGCGAGCTTCGGCGTCGTCGGGAGCGCGAGGGGATCCAGATCACGCGGCTCGCCGAAGTGCCCGAGATGCTCGACATCCTCACCCTCGGGCTTTCCGCCGGGCTCTCCTTCGATGCATCGCTCGCACTCTACTGCGAGCGCTTCGACACACCGCTATCCGAGCTCATGGATCTCACGCGGCTCACCTGGTCGATGGGTGTGGCCTCGCGCTCCGAGGCCCTGAGCTCCATGGCGAAGACCGTCCACGCCACCTCGCTCGAGCGCTTCGCCGCGGCGGTCTCCGAATCACTCGCCTTCGGCATCCCCCTCGTGCAGACCCTCGTTCGCCAGGCTTCCGCGATTCGCGCCGACCACCGCCGCGACGTGGAGGAGGCCATCGAGAAGGTGCCCGTGAAGATGCTCGTCCCGCTGGGGACGCTCGTCGTGCCCGCCATGCTCCTCGCCGTGCTCGGTCCGCTCGTGGCGGCCGCGCTCACGGGCGTGGGATGAGCCGGCATGTGCGAGCGGGGAGCCCCGGGAGCTTGCCGTCCGTTGTCCATCTGAGAGGAAGGGAAACCACCATGGGAGCAAAAGCGCAGGTCATCCTCTATGACGACGAAACCGTCACGCGGCACGTCCTCGGGGGTGCGGCTCGCGTCAAACGCGTCGTTGCGCCGGGAGGGGCGGAGGTGATCCCGTTCAAGACGCTCGACGAGCTGAGGGCTCCCGCGCTCACCTCGAGTGACGTCTTCTCCGAGGAAAGCGGTCAGGGAACGACGGAGTACGCCATCCTCGTCGGCGTGCTCGTGGTGATCGCGATCATGGCCATCCTCCTCTTCCGCGACAAGGTGCAGGAGCTCTGGACCGCCATCGCCGACGGCGTCAACTCGCTGTGAGACGCGGGTCCGACCATCGGAGGAGGTGGATCGCCATGGCGCTCTTGGCGGCATTGGGACTCACGGGTGCGGGTGCCCTCATGTGCCTCTCGAACCCGGGGGAATACCCCGAAGACACGTCGAGCTCGACTGATTCCGCTTTCTCGACGGAGGGGGAGCGAAGTGCCCTGCGCACCACCCTGGATGCGCTCGCCGACGTCTCCGAGCTCTCGTCCGACGAGGCGGCTGATGAGGCGGCGCTTCAGGCTGCCTCATCCATCGAGCGCGTGTTGGGAGAGCTCGGAGACGTCGGCGCCTTCGAGCGCGAGGGAGCGGTGCCCGAGGTGGCGGGCGGCATCCTCGAGGACTATCGCGATGGTGGTGCGGAGCTCTTCGAGGCCACCTACCTCGACTATCTCGGGCGCGCGTGGGGCTGCGTGGTCGCGGACGCGGGATGGGTCGACATCTGCTGCGTACGCGAGCTGGAAGGCGGGCGGTGCCTCGTCGAGGTGGTGAGGCTCGATGCGCAGACGTGGGAGCGGGCGTTGGCGAGCGATCCTTCATGAGCGCTCGGGCCAGTCGACCGTGGAGTACGCGATCGTGCTCTTGGCGTTTCTGGCCATGGTGCTCGCGCTCGGGGCCATCGCACGCCAAGCGCAAGCCGGGGCCATCGTGCGACCGGCCGTGGAAGCGGCGTCCCATGCCAACGGCGGCTCCTTCCTGGGAGCTCTCCAGGATGCGACGCTCTACTGAGCCTCGGAGCGGGCGACGTGCGTTCCCGAATCGAAAGGCGACGACCCTCCACCTGCTCGTCCGCGAGGAACGCGGGCAGTCGAGCGTCGAGGCGGCCCTCCTCCTCCCCTCGCTCCTCATCGTCTTCGCGGTGCTTCTGGAACCGACCTGCATCCTCTACACCCGCGCGGTCATGGCCGAGACCGCCTCCGAGCTCTGCCGGATCCTCGTCACGCGCCGAAGCGACATCACCGACGCGCAGCTGCTCGCCTTCGCGCGCAGGCGACTCGCCGCCGTGCCCGAGACGGCGCCTTTCCATGGAGGCGGCGAGGGGGATTGGAGCGTCGAGACGACGGGAGGCGAGGGCGACGCCTCCGTCGCGGTGACGGTGCGCGGGCACGTGCCGCTCCTTCCGCTTTTCTCCCTCGTCGGACGAGCACTCGGCGTGGTGGGCGAGGAGGGGCTGCTCCTCACGGTCACCTCGGAGGAACGGTTGAGACCGGAATGGTTGGAGGGAGGCTACGATGATTGGGTTTCCATGTGGAGCTCCTGATGGGGGCCGCCGGGCCCGCCTCCGCCGTCCGGGGTCCAGGCGCCTTCGGGTGCGCACGTGGCCGCGTGCGTTCTGCCACCTTCTGCCGGTTGGGCGGGACGGCTATCTCGAGCGCCCGAAACCTCGCGCTGCCCGGCCCTGCCACCTCGGCCTCTCCCTCTTCCTCGACGAGGAGGAGGGCTACACGACGGTCGCCGTGGCCTGTGCGCTCCTCGTCTCGCTCGCCCTCACGCTCTCCCTCGCCCAAGTGCAGTGGATCGGCGCCCGTTCGGCGGACGTGCAGGAGGTGGCCGACGCGGCGGCGCTCTCCGGAACCCAGGTGGTGCGCGCCTACACGCTCATCGCGGAGATCGAGGACGCCTGCGTGCTCTCCCTCGGCCTCGGCGGTCTCTTCGTCATGGGTGCGGGGCTCATCACCTGCGCCGTTCCCGGCATGGCGCCCGCCGGGCTCAAGGTGGTGGACGCCGGAGGCAAGATCCTCGACGCGCGCAAGGAGTTCGCGACCTCGGCCGCCGAGAACCTCGAGAAGCTCGAGACGAGCCTCCCCGCGCTCATCGCCGCCGATTCGTTCATGACGGTCGAGGCGAACGCCACCGGCTCCGTCGACTACTGCGGGGTGGCCGTGGGCTTCCCCGAGGAGGGGCAATCCGACTTCGGGCTCGCCGACGAGGTGGATCCGGATGACCTCGAGAGCACCGCCGAGGAGCTCGGCGAGGCCTCGGACGAGGCGAAGGAGGCCCAAGACGCCGTCGACGCGGCGCTCGAGCGCGGTTGGCACGCCGATTGCGTGGACGATCCGATGTGCCTGCGCTCGCGGGCCGCCGATTTGGCCGGCCTCTCGGGCACGGCCAACCCCGGCTACGCCCATCCCGAGGGGTGGAACTTCGGCGTTGCCCTCCAGCGCGCCCGCGCCTACTACCGAGCCCGCTACGCACGCGAGACTCCGCACGATGGCAGCGACGACGAGCGCGCCGGCTCCGCCATGCGCAAGGTCTTCTACGCCTACGCGCTGAACGAGCTCGACGGCGGCTATTACCGCGAGGGAGCCGACGGTTCGGTGGACGTGTACCTGCCACGACTCGCGCGCAAGCCCGATGAGATCCGCGAGACGCCCGTCTACTACAACGTCGGCTGGCCGTGCACCCAAGAGGGGGACAAGCGCGTCATCCACGCCTTCTCCGGCTGCTCGGGGGCGACGGGCCCATCCGCCGGATCGTGCACGCTCGCGCAAATGGAAAACGGAGCCGCCGAGGAGTGCGAGCACTGCCATCTCAATCCCACGCAGATGGGGCTCGTCCCCTTCGCCTCCACCAACATCGACAACGGCTTCGAGTACTACTGGCGCATCATCCAGGAGGCCTCCGAGGAGTGGGAGCGTGCCAAAGGCGAGCTCGCGGCCGCCGAGGAGGCCATGCGCGAAGCGGGGGAGAGCGGTGCCGACCTCTTCGACGAGGCCCTGAAGGCGCTCGCCGTGCCGCGCCCGAAGCTCTGCCCTCCGGGAGCGTGGGGATGCGTGGCCGTCGTCTGCCACGGAGAGGCGGCGAGCCCCGCCTCGCTCGCGAGCGCCTTCACCGGAGACGCGGAGCTACCCGCCGGAGCCGCCATGGCCGCGGCCACCCTGGCGCCCGACGACGCCACGGCCGAGAACAACATCCTCGCCCGCTTCTTCGATTCCGTGTCGCAAGGGCAAGACGGCGGGATCGAGGGGATCCTCCAGGGCATCACGGGAATCTGGGGTCGCCTCCTCGTGGCCTACGGTTCCGCCTCGGAATCGCTCGGAGGAGCCGCGCGGAGCCTCTTCGACGGCCTCGATTCGATCGGCCTCGGCTTCGTCGCCGATTGGCTCTCCGAGAAACTCACCTCCGCGGTCGAGGCGCTCGGATTCCAGCCGGCTGACCTGCGCATCAAGAAGCCCGTGCTCTGCAACACCCAGGACGTGCTCGACAAGGAGGGCTCCGGATCCTCGGCGGACATCCGCCGCTACCTCCAGGCGATGCCCGCCGATGGGGATGTCGGCGAGCTATTGGCCGCCTTCGGGCGCGAGTACGTGAACGATCTTCGCGACGTGAAGTTCACCATCGCCGAACTGCCCATTCCCGGGACGGAGATCAAGATCCCGCTCACCGTGAGCCTCGGCCAATTGGGGGTCCTATGAGGATCCTTCGCGAGGAGAGCGGCCAGATGGTGGCCGAGATGGCGGTGATGGTGCCCGTCGTCATCGTCTGCGCGCTCGTGGCCATGAACGGAGCCTGGTTCGCCAACCTCTGCGCGCGCTTCGATCGGGTGGCGATGGACGCCGCGCTCGCCCACGGCGTCTCGCCGGCGGGGGAGCAGGACGCCACGTCCGCCTCGGGAGCCGTGAAGGCCGCCATCGAGGAGGCGATGGCCGATCCGACCCTCGAGATCTCGGTTTCCATGGAACACCTCGACGGGCGGGATGGCGAGATCTTCTCGCTTTCGCCCGCTCGCGTGCGAATCCGCTGCTCCATGGGATATCGACCCCATCCCTCGAGCTTCTCGGTGGCGGGAGCCTCCTTCACGCTGCCCGTGCTCGTGGTCCACGAACGATCCGTCGTCGTGGACGCCGGATCCATCGGCATCGGGGGTGAGGGTCATGGCTAGGGCTGCCTCTCTCGAGGCACCGCGCCTCCCGCAGGCGAGGATCCTCGTGCTCTGCGGCTTTTGGGAGCGGCTCGTGGGGCTTCTCGGGATTCGCGATCCGCAGGCGGCGCCCTGGGTGCTCCTCAGCGCCTGCCGCTCGGTGCACACCGTCGGCATGGCCTTCGACCTCGACCTCTGCTTCATCGATCGGCAGGGCTGCGTGGTGCGCTCGGAGCGGGTGGTTCGGCCGGGGCGCGTGCTCGGGGCGAGAGGAGCCGTCTGCGTGCTCGAGCGGGCGGCATCGGGCGATCCGTGGCCCGAGTTCGGCGAGCGCGTGCGCATCAGGTCCCATCGATCGGAAGATGCTCTTCGGAAGGGAGTAACGCAATGAACGGGATCCAGGGAGCGGCGTTGTCCGCATCGCTCGAGGCGAGCGGCCCGACGGGGCGCACGAAGGTGTGTCCGCGCTGCGGCGCCGAGGTCTTCGCAGACATGGACGTGTGCTACGGCTGCCTCTACGACTTCACGCGAGCGAACCTCGACTACCCGGGTTCGGGTTCGGTGATGGGTGCGGAGGTCGAGGCGAGGGGACCCGCCATCTCCGCCGACGCGGCGGCTGTGCGCGGAGCGGCTGCCGAGACGACGATCCTCTCCGCGTCGGCACTCGGCAGCGCGGTCTGCGCGGAAACGGCGTCCGGCCGGGCGGGGGTCGGGCGTGAGCTTCGAGGCGTGGAACCCGCGGCAGCGCGGATGGACGCTTCGGAGGAAGCGCCGACCGCGGAGTTCCCGCTCGCGGCGGCCGCGTCCCGGCGCTTCGCGCAAGCCGCACCGCCGATCGCGTCGCCTCTGCCCCAAGCGGTTTCCGGGGGAGACGAGGAGGAGTTCCGGCCCGCGAGCGCTTCCGGTGCCATGGCGCCGGAAGCGCTCGCGAGGCCCGCTTTCCAGCATGCGTTCCTTCGCCTCAGGTGGCGGGGCGTGGAGGCGCTCGTTCCCCTCGAGACCCGGCGCATCGCCATCGGCAGGCGTCCGCAATCGGACGTCGTGCTGAGCGATTTCTCCGTGCTCGACGAGCACGCGACGGTCGAGCTCGCCGAGGGAGGCGGCGCGGCGACGGTCACGCTCCTCTCTCCCGAGGCGCGTGCCATGAAGGACGGGTTGGAGGTCGCCGGCTCCACCGAGCTCAGAGCCGGCGAGGAGCTGGACATCGCGGGTGCGCGTTTCGCCCTCGTGCGCAGGGAGGAGGCGATGGATCGGCGATACTTGATCCAAAGCCGAACCGCCTGACGGGAGAAGTCATGGAAGCCGAGCGCCCATCGAACACCTCCGAGCTCATTCTCGCCCTGGACGCCCTCGAACGGCGTCGCTACGCCCTCGCGAGCGCCCAGGCGGTGCTGGAGTTCTCCGAGATCCGCGATCCGCCCGAGGCGGCCGCGGGCCGCGGCGTGGCCATGGCGGAGCTCGAGGCCGCCGATCACGAGCTCCTCTGCGGCGAGGAGGCGGGCGAGCTCCTGGCCTCTCTCGAGGCGCGCGCAGGCGAGCTCGACGACGACGTGCGGGCGCGCGTGCGCGTGCTCGGGCGGGATCGCGCGGATCGCCTGAAGATCCCCGCCGAGCTCGAATCAAAGCGCGTGGAGCTCGTGAACCGCTCCTCGGCGCTCTGGCGCGAGGCGCGCGAGGCTGATGACTGGGGCGTGCTCGCCCCCGCCCTGGAGGAGATGGTCGAGCTCTACCGGGCGATCGCCGCATCCGCCGCACCTGGGGTAGGCGCCTATGACTTCTGGCTGGACATGTTCGAACCGAAGAGCTCGGAGGCCTTCTTCATCGAGCTCTTCGACGAGCTCGCCGCGGGCATCGCGCCCCTCGCGGCCGGCGTGCGCGAACGGATGGCGGCGGGAGACGTCTTTGAGCCCCGGCGCCTCGCCGGCCCCTTCGACCCCGCCGAGCAGATGGAGCTCTTCCGCGACGCCGCCCGGCTCGAGGGTATCGACCTCGGCAGGCTCGAGCTCGGATCGACCATCCACCCCTTCACCTCGTCCGTGGATTCGCACCACGTGATGATCGCCAACCACGCCGATCCGGACGATCTCCTCTCCGGGCTACTCGCGGCGCTCCACGAGGGAGGCCACGCACTCTACGAATCCTCCGTCGACGGGCGCTTCGACTATACCTGCCTCGCCCACGGCACCTCCACCGGCATCCACGAGGCATCGTCGCGCTTCTACGAGAACTACCTCGGCAGGAACCGCGCCTTCGCGCCCGCCCTGCGCGCCCTCATCGAGACGCGTTTCCCCGAGGCGCTCGAGGGCGTTTCCGAGCTCGACCTCTGGCGGCTCGTGAATGAGGTGCACTTCACGCCCTCGCGCCTCGACGCCGACGAGCTCACCTACCCGCTCCACATCATGGTGCGCTTCGAGGTTGAGCGCGCGCTCATGGCGGGTGAGCTCTCCGTCGCGGAGGTCCCCGAGCGCTGGGCCGAGCTCTATGAGCGCTACCTCGGCGTTCGTCCGACGGGAGATCTCGAGGGGCCGCTTTCGGACGTCCACTGGTCCATGGGCCTCATCGGCTACTTCCCGAGCTACGCCTTGGGAGGCGTCATCGGCGCGCAGTTCCTCGCGGCCATGAAGACCGCCGGCGTGCCCGTGGACGAGACGCTCGCCGCGGGCGATCTCGGCCCCATCACGCGCTGGATGGTCGAGCACGTCTGGCACTTCGGCCGCGCCGAAGACACCGCAGAGATCCTCGAGGAGGCGACGGGCGAGCCGCTCAATCCAGCCCACTACCTCGCCTACCTCGAGGAGAAGTTCGGCTCCGCGTCACCGCTTTTCGAAGGGGATTGATCCATGGCAACGCGAGGAACAGTCGGAATCATCGGTCTCGGCCACGTGGGAGCCCACGTGGCGAACGTGCTCCTGCTCCAAGGACAGGTCGCCGAGCTCAAGCTCTGCGAGCCGAAGGAGGGGAAGCTCGCGGCCGAGGTGCAGGATCTCGGCGACACCCTCTCCTTCTGCCCCCAGGCAGCCGCCATCACGCCCGTGGGCGGCGCCTACGAGGAGCTCGCGGACTGCGACATCATCGTGAACGCCGCGGGCGACGTGGCCCTCGCGGCCGAGAGCAGGGACGGCGAGCTCACCTTCACACCCGCGCAGGCGCGCGACTTCGTGCCCCGCGTGGAGGCCGCCGGCTTCGATGGCATCTGGCTCACCATCGCGAACCCCTGCGACGTCGTCGCGACCCTCATCCATCGCCTGGCGGGTGGCTCCTCGGCACGCGTCCTCGGCACCGGCACGGCCCTCGATTCGGCCCGCGTGCGGCACACCCTGGCCTCTCGGGTGGGCCTCGCCCAGCAGAGCGTCGACGCCTACATGCTCGGCGAGCACGGCTTCTCGCAGTTCGTGGCCTGGAGCGGCGTCGCCTTCGGCGGCATTCCGCTCGGCGTCCTCGAGAGGGAGCAGCCGGGGCGCTTCGGCTACGATCGCGCGGCCCTCGAGGACGAGGCCGTCCACGCCGGCTACGTGACCATGGCCGGCAAGCACTGCACCGAGTACGCCGTGGCCGCGGCCGCCGCCCAGATCATCCGCGCCATCCTCGCCGACGAGAAGCGCATCGTCGCCTGCTCCACGCTCCTCACCGGCGAGTACGGCGAGGAGGGTATCTACGCGTCGCTTCCCTGCGTGGTCGGGAGCGGTGGCGTCGAGGAGGTGCTCCGCCCCGCTCTCACGCCCGAGGAGGTGGAGCGCTTCCACGCGAGCTGCGCCCATATCCGCGAGAACATCGCGCGCCTGGAGTGGTTCCCCGCGGCCTCGTAGCCTCGAGCTCCGCGCGAAACCCAACGCCGCGGGGCGCGCCGTTTTTGGCAGCGGCTCTTCCACCTGAAGGACATCAAGGACATCCCCTCCCCGTGTAAGGGGACGGTAAGGGCTCGTCAGCCGATCGTAAGGGATCGCCGACGAGCCCTTTTCCACGCCATTCGCTCCCTATCTTCCTCTCAGCCGGGTTCCACCCGGCATCGACACGATGGCGAGCGAGCTCATGGAAAACGGGATGTGCGAGCCCGCGGACGTCCCGGGGTTCGCCGGGCGCATCCACTCGGAGGCCTCCCGCATGGAATCCCTCGTCTCGGATCTCCTCGTGCTCTCCCGCTTGGACGAATCCGAGCGCGCCGGCGACCGCAGCCTCGTGGGCGCGACGGAATCCCTCGAGCTCAACGCCGTCGTGGTGGATGCGGTGGCCCGCCTCGAGCCCCAAGCGGCCAAGGGCGAGGTCGCGCTCGAGGTGGATGTGCCGAAGGCGTCGATCGTGGCCACGGGAAATCCCAAGCTCTTGGACCTCCTCGTCTCCAACCTCACGGAAAACGCGATCCGCTACAACCATCCCGGAGGCTGGGTACGCGTGGCCCTCACGCTCGTCGATGGCCATCCACGCCTTACGGTCGCCGATTCAGGCGAGGGCATCCCCAAGGAGGCCCAGGAGAAGGTCTTCGAGCGCTTCTATCGCGTCGACACCTCGCGCTCCCGCGCACTCGGCGGCACGGGCCTCGGCCTCTCCATCGTGAAGCACGCCGCCAGCTTCCACCACGCCACCGTCTCCCTCGAAAGCGAGCCCGGCCACGGCACCACCGTGACGGTGGATTTCCGCCCTCCGCAAAGCTTTTAGCAGGGCGAATGCGGCTGTCGCAACCGCCCGTAGGGGTATCAGAGCTCGTCGCGGAGGTACTCACGCAAATAGGGAATGGCGATATCGAGCGTACCGCGTCCAACGGAGTTGACGACACCCGCGTCGATGAGGCGACGACGATAGGTTTGGACGTACCTTGAGCTCACGCCCATGCGCTCACGGATGGCGTCAACCCTGCTCGGCCCCTCGTCCTCGGCCATGGCATCGAGGAACTGGCGATCCTTCGGCGAGAGCGGCGCCAGCGCCGGCCGAAAGACCGTGTCCTGCATAAGGCGCCTCACTCCCTGCGCAAAACTGGCCAACGACGTGCCCAAACGGGCTAATGGCTGATTATAGTCTCTTATAGTTTCTTATGGTTTCTTATAGTCTTTTATAGTCTCTTATGGTTCGCGTGATCAGGCCAGAGCAGCCAGTTCCCGGTCAATCGCCCTTCGGTAGAACTCGGATTTGCTGATGCCCGCCCTTAAAGCCGCCGCTTCCACTGCGGCAAGCCGCGACTTCGGCAACCGAAACGAGACGGTCGTTGCGAGGCCCTCGATTGCCAGCCCGGCGACCTCCTCGAGTACCAGCCCGACGAGCCGAGGCCTGCATAGGGGTCGACGCCGCCGTTTTATCGAGTTTCTCGACATTTTCCCCTGATTCTCCGGTTTTTCCCAAGATACTCGACAACTCCGCGTCGGCTTTGGGGTGTTCCGCCTTAGCGACGACCGTGCGATCCTGCTTGCCGTGCAGCACTGCGAGGCACACCGCAAGCAGGTCCGCTCGGATGAAAGGCAGTTAGTTCCAAACGAGGTAGCCGCCCTCGCGCGTGGCCTGGGCGTTGGGGACGTAAACCTCGAGGCAGTAGCCCTTGTGGCCGCAGGTGGGGCAGGTGAGCCGGCGCATCGACGGGGTGTGGCGGGCGAAGAAGTTCTGCTTGAACGGCGGCCGGAAGATCGTCTCGTCCTCGGGGCACACGTAGGCCGTGTGCGTCATGTAGTGGTGCGAGATGAGGATGCCGAGCACCACTGCCACGGGGATGCCGATCCAAAGCGGCCACCAGATGCCGGTGACGATGCCCACCACGAGCGGCGCGATCCACATGGCGTCCATCACGAGGCCCACCACGACCATCACCGCGCGCATGCGAAAGAGCTTCTTCCTGTTTCCCATTAGGCTCGCTATGGCTCCGATGGATCCCTGGCTCACGTTGTTCAGGGATTCGACGATTGACTTGAGCTCGGCGAGGCGTTCGAGCTTGCGTTGGCTCTCCTCGAGCGTGCCCTGGAGTTCCTGCTCTTGGTCGCAGATGAGGAGCTTCAGCATCTTCGTGGGGTCATCGTCCTTGAGCAGCGCCGCGATGTCCTTGAGCGAGAACCCGAGGTCCTTGAAGAAGAGGATGACGCGGAGCCGGTCGATGTCGGATTCGCTATAGAGCCTGCGCCCTCCCTCGGAGAGCTCGCTCGGTGCCAGAAGGCCCTTCTGGTCGTAGAACTGGAGCGTGCGCACCGTGACGCCGCATCGCTTGGCAACCTCGCCGATCGTGAAATGAACCATAGCTGCACCTCCTTTCTGGCGCCCATTCCACGACGTGACGCAGCGTCACGAGCAAGCCCCAACGCAAGGTGATTTTTCGAACATCGTGAACGTCGCGCTATTCAACACCCATGGAATCAAACCTATGACGAGGATTCTCCCGAGCATCGACGAGGAAGATGAACGTGAGCAGCGTGGCCTCTTCGTCCGCTATGAGGTAGAGGTCTTTCGCGGTGCGAGGTACGTGGTACCAGAGGCACGGCATTGGTGGACGAGCTGCTTCATAGACGGGATCGTAGTCCCGTGCGAGTCCGGGATTGGTCGCCAGGATGTCGATGGAATGCTCGACGCGCTCGTAGTCTCCGTCGGAAAGTTCCATGAGCAGGGTTTCGAATTGGCGAGTGTAGAGGACGGTCCACGCGCTCATCACGCGGCACCGCGATTGCGCCTTCTGGCGCGGCTCTCTTCCCGCGCTACCACGTCACCCGCAGCGGCTTCTGCGAGTCCTCGCCGAATGCCCTCGGTGACCATCAGCTCATACGCCTCGTTCTCACCATCGTGCGCATTTGGAGCGGCAAGCTTGAAGGGAATGGCGCGATCGCGCACGACCGCCCTGGCAAAGAGTCCGATGGCGGTCGAGGGCGGAAGCCCGATCTCCCTGCACACCTCGGAAAACTCCCGCTTCAAATCGTCGTCGATGCTGATCGTCATCGCCATGATGCGCTCCAAACATGGTCTGCATATATACTCAATACCCACTTTATACGTATAGTTTAAGCATTGTTTGTATTCTCTCGCGAGCCTCGTCTCCTTCAACTACCTGTGCGTTATCCAGATTCAGCAGATTTCACTCCTCGAATTGTTGCGCATATACTCGCAACTGATTGCGAATATATGGTTCGAGGAGGCGCATCATGGCACCTGAACTGCTTCAGAAGGTGGAGGACGTCTGTGCGCTCAGCAGATCCCACCGCCGCATCGGCCTCTCTGAGTTCTCCCATGGCCGTCGCTGGAGGGACGATCTCCACGAGCAGGGGATCATCGAGATCGTCGACAGGGACAAGTCTGCGGGCTGGCTCATCTCCTGGGAGTGCCTCAATGCCCTCACGCTGCGCATCCACGAGCTTGAGGAGGAGCAGGAACGCCAGGCGATCGAGGCGCTCATCGCGGACCGCCGCGACCGCACGGCGTGGAAGCAGGGCGAGGAGCTTGGGGCAGACGCGAAGGCCATGCTCGAGGCGCACTTCGACGAGTGGCGGGAGCTCGAAGTTGAGCATTAACCGAGCGCTCCTCGACCGCGCAATCGACGAGATGGCCGCATTGCCGTTCCTTTCCATGGACGCGGCAAGCCTTGCCGAGGACGTCATGTGCGTCGCGCTCGCCTTTCCCGAAGAATGGAACTTCCTCGCCGCCATCGCGAACACCGTGAATGCCTTGCACCTCATCGCCGAGGATGAGGTGAGGCCCGCGAAGCTCAAATGGGACTTTTCGGGCTGGCTCTGCTTCCACTACCGCTCGTCGGCACGCCTTCAAGGCTCCGCCGACATGCGCATCGTCTACCGAAAGGTCGATAGCGAGGTCCTCGTCATGGGATTCGGCCATCGATTCATTCCCAAGGACCTCTACCAGTGCATGCGTGAAGGTTGATCGCCGCTCTGCCTACGCCCCCATTCCCTCGTGCTCGCGCTCGAAGTGGTAGGCGGCGCCCACGAGGTTCGCGTCGGAGCGGAAGGTGCAGGGGATGAGCGTCGGCTTCGCGAAGTAGTACGGGAACCTCTCGCCCACGGCGTCAGCGGCCTCGCATGCACCGAACCGCGCCGCCATCGATGATGGCGCCGTGCTCCACGTCGATGCGGCCCGGAGCCGAGATGGCGAGGCCGCGCACCTCACCCGCCTCCTCGATGACGCCGTCCACGGCGGCCACGAAGCAGTCGAGGTCCTCGCAGGGAGTGGGCACCTTGCCCGTGCCGCCGATCTCCTTGCCGTCCCAAAAGCCGTACTTGATGGCGCTTCCGCCGATGTCGAGCACGAGGAGATGCCTCTCGTCCGCCATCACCCTCTCCTTCCCATCGCGTGGGCTATAGCTTTTAGCAGGAACGTTTGCCGAGCCTGGCCATGGGTTCCCCTCTCCATGTGGCACGCGGTGCCCTTGCGCATCACGCGGTTGGTGGCGCGGTGGCTATTCTCCCGTTTCCCAAGGGTGCGAGGTGAGGTGCCAGCCGTTGCAGTAGCGGCATTTGTAGATATGGAGGCCCGTGGTGCCGTACTCCGCGCAGGCGGCAACCGCGGCTTCGGCTTCCGCACGGCTGCGATAGCGATTCTTCGATTCGCAGGATTTCGCGCGCAAGGCCGCCTCATGTTCAGCCGCCGCCTCCTCGCGCCGCTCTTCCTCGCGCGTGAAGAGGTCGTCGAAGCCATCGCCCGCGCTAAGGGCGGCCTTGAACTCGCTCAACTGCCGCGCCTTGGCCGACCGCTTCCTGCTCCCCATCGCGCACCCCGCTCATCCAGCGCCTCACCACCCTGATTGTGGCACGCACGGGGCTACGAGGGTCGCCGAATGCCGAGGGCCATCGTTCCTGTCCCCATTTCGCCCCCTGTCCGCCATGCAGGGGCATTCAGTCCAGCCGCTCGGCTCGCAGAGCGCCTATGCACGCAGGCGGAGCCCCGCAAGTGGAATGTGTCACCGTGTACGCGAGGCGTAGCTCCTAAATTTAGGAGATATACTGCATACTACATGATCCCAAAACATCATTCGAGGTGCTCGGCATGTATGAGCCCTTCCTCACGGCCTTCCCCAATGCCCGCCGCATGATCGTCGGCGGCAGTGCCGCGGGTGCCCATACCCTCAACGAATTCCTCTGCGACGAAGTTGCCTTCCCCTGGGAGAGATGATCGGCTCAGGTCCGGCCGAAGGCCCTATGCGCACAAATGGAGCCGCACGAAAAGGCGCCGTTTTCAAAGGATCCTCGCCACAAGGCGCCACGTGGCGTCCGATGAATCGCAGCCTCCAAGCGAGGCCCCAGGGGGATCCATGTGGCGCCTTGTGGCGCAACGCAATGGGCTTCGAGGGGGGAGGCGGACCAGCCGAGGCTCAGTTCCCGGATGGCCGTGGGGTCGTCTTAGTGCTCGTTCGGAACCCAGAGAGCTCGTTTGGGGTTATGGGACAAACCGCGTTGGGGATCGGGAACTCCGGGGCCTTTTCGCGTCCATCTACGTGCGGTGTCAAGTCAGAAACGCCGACACGTTCCGTCCGACAACCCGGAGGCATCCCAAAAGAACGCCACGCGAATCCCACGCAGCGCCGTCCAATACGCAAGCAGGTCGGAGGCTTTTGAACCTCCGACCTGCGGTTTCGTCTGGTGGCGGGGGAGGGAGTCGAACCCCCGACACGCGGATTTTCAGTCCGCTGCTCTACCAACTGAGCTACCCAGCCACTGAGTGGCGCACAGTCTAGCACAACGTCCGCGCGCCGCGCCCACGCGCTAGGCGCCGAGCTGGGCCTGGACTGCGGTGATGGCCACCACGGCCACGATGTCGGTTGCCTTGCAGCCGCGCGAGAGGTCGTTCACCGGTCGCGCGATGCCCTGGAGCACGGGGCCGTAGGCCTCGGCGCCCGCGAGGCGCTCGACGAGCTTGTAGCCGATGTTGCCGGCGTCGAGGTTCGGGAAGATGAGGATGTCGGCGTCGCCCGCCACCTCGGACTCGGGCGCCTTCAGGCAGGCCACCTCCTCCATGAGGGCGGCGTCGAGCTGGAGTTCGCCGTCGCAGAGGATGTCGGGGCGCTTCTCGTGCACGAGCTTCGTCGCCACGGCCACCTTGTCCACGTGCTCGGAGTTTGCCGACCCGTGGCTCGAATAGGAGAGCATGGCGATCTTGGGCTCGGTGCCCATGAGCGCCTTCCAGGAATCGTGGCTCGAGATGGCGATCTCGGAGAGGCCCTCGGCGTCGGGGTACTCGTTGAGGCCGATGTCGGCGAAGAGGAGCGTGCCATCGAGGCCGTGATCGCAGTCGGGGATGCACATGATCATGAAGCTGGAGACGAGCTTCGTGCCGGGCGCGGTCTTCAAGATCTGGAGCGCCGGGCGCAGCGTGTTGGCGGTGGAGTGGCAGGCGCCGGAGACGAGGCCGTCGGCGTCGCCCATCTTCACCATCATGGTGCCGAAGTACGTGTTGTCGTCCATGAGCTCGCGGGCCTGCTCGATGGTCATGCCCTTCTTCTCGCGAAGCTTTTGGAGGGCCTGGGCGTAGGGCTCGTGCTTGTCGGAAACCGTGGGATCGACGACCTCGGCGCCCTCGACGGAGATCTCGGAGGGGTCGCCCAGGATGACGAGGTTGGCGAGGCCCTCGGCGACGATCTGCCTCGCCGCGTCGATGGTGCGCTGATCCTCGCCCTCGGGCAGGACGATGGTCATCTTCCTGCTCTTGGCCTGCGCTTTCATACGATCGAGGAAGTTCGCCATCGTCCATCTCCTTTGGTCGGTGCGGTTCGGTCGGCATCGCTTGATCGTCCAAATCCATTATAGGGTGCATGGTAGAATGCCCCGGTGAAGGCGGCCGCGGTTGCGCGGCCCTTTTTGTGGGCGAGACCCCGCATTCCGCGGCCTCGCGTCCGACGACGGAGGGAGACCCCATGGCCCTTGCCTGCGAACGTTCCATCCACGCGCTCGACCTGCACTCCTTCGACGTCATCTGCGTGGGCGCGGGCTACGCAGGCTCCGTGGTGGCGCGTCGCCTCGCCGAGGAGGGCGGACGCCGCGTGCTCGTCGTCGAGCTCCGCGACCACATCGCCGGCAACGCCTACGACTGCTTGGACGGGGCCGGCATCCTCATCCACGCCTACGGCCCGCACATCTACCACACGGTGAACGAGCGCGTGCACACCTTCCTCTCGCGCTTCACCGAGTGGGACCCCTACGAGCACCGCGTCCTCGCCGACATCCACGGCACGCTCATGCCCGTGCCCTTCAACCACGCCTCCCTGAAGCTCGCCTTCGGCGAGGAGGAGGGCGAGCGGCTCTATCGAAAGCTCGTGGCCACCTTCGGCGAGAACGTGAAGGTGCCCATCATGGAGCTCCGCGCCGCCGAGGACCCCGATCTCTGCCGCGTGGCCGACTACGTCTACGAGAACGTCTTCCTCCACTACACGATGAAGCAGTGGGGCCAGACGCCGGACGAGATCGACCCCTCCGTGACGGGACGCGTGCCCGTCTTCATCGGCGATGACGATCGCTACTTCCCCCAGGCGACCTGGCAGGGCATGCCGAAAGACGGCTACACGGCGCTCTTCGAGCGGATGCTCGATCACGGCAACATCACCGTCGTCCTCGGCGTGGACGCGCGGAGCTTCCTCGCCGTCGAGGATGGGCGCGTGCTCGTGGACGGGCGCCCCTTCGCGGGCGAGGTGGTCTACAGCGGCCCGCTCGACGAGCTCTTCGGTCGCGATCTCGGCGCCCTGCCCTATCGCTCGCTGCGCATGGACTTCGAGACGCTTCCCATGGACCGCTTCCAGCCCGTGGCCACCGTCAACTACACGACGAGCGAGGACTTCACCCGCATCACCGAGTTCAAGAACCTCACGGGGCAGGTGAAGGAGGGCGTGACCACCATCATGCGCGAGTACCCGCGCGCCTTCGTGCCCGATAGCGGCATGGACGCCTACTACGCCATCCTCTCTCCCGAGAACATCGCCCTCTACGAGAGCTACCGCGCACGTGTGGAGGACGTGGAGAACTTCTCGCCCGTGGGCAGGCTCGCCGAGTACCGCTACTTTGACATGGACGGCGTCTGCGCCTCCGCCCTCGAGCTGGCGGATCGGCTGCTCGAGGGCGCGGGCGAGGGCGCCTAGGGCCTAGACTGGAGCCGAGAGCGAATTCGAAGGAGTCTCAGCCTTGGATAAGACGATCACCATCGGCATTCCCTGCTACAACTCGTCTGCCTACATGGACCACGCCATCTCTGCGATCCTCGAAGGTTCTGATTACGCCGATGACGTGGAGATCGTGATCGTCGACGACGGCTCCACCAAGGACGACACGTGGGAGAAGGCGCAGGACTGGCAGCGCCGCTTCCCCGACATCGTGTGCGCCGTGCACCAGGAGAACGGCGGCCACGGCACGGCCGTCTTGACGGCGCTCGCGAACGCCCACGGCGTGTACTACAAGGTCTGCGATTCCGACGACTGGTACGACACCGAGGCCTTCCACGAGCTCCTCGGCACGCTGCGCGGCTTCATCGAGGGCGGCGATCCGGTCGACCTCGTGATCAACAACTACGTCTACGAGCACGCCGACGACGGCTCCTCCAAGGCCATCGACTACCGCAGCGCGCTCAAGCCGAACAAGGTGATGGGCTGGGACGACATCGGCCACTTCGGCTACGCGCAGAACATCCTCATGCACTCGCTCACCTATCGCACGGAGATCCTGCGCTCGCACGGCGGCCTGCCGCTTCCGCCGCACACGTTCTACGTGGACAACATCTACGCCTACGTGCCGCTGCCCCGCTGCAAGACCCTCTACTACCTCGACGTGGACCTCTACCGCTACTACATCGGCCGCGAGGACCAGTCGGTGAACGAGAAGGTCATGGCGAGCCGAATCGATCACCAGCTGCGCGTCTCGCGCATCCTCATCGACAGCTACCACCTCTACGACGACGTGAAGAGCGTGAAGCTCAGGAACTACATGCTCCACTCGCTCACGATGACGCTCACGGTGTCGGCGATCTTCGCGCGTCTCTCCGAGCAGCCGGGCGCCAAGGACGACATGACGGCGCTCTGGGACTACTTCAAGCACTACGACATCCGCATGTACCGCCACGCGCGCATGACGCTCCTCGGCATCCTCGCGAACCTGCCCACGAAGGCGGGCGAGGCCCTGACGATCGGCATGTATCGCATCGCCCACAGCGTCTTCGGGTTCAACTGATTTCCTCGCCCCGGCGAAGGGAAACGGCCGACACCGCGAGGGCGCCGGCCGTTTTCGCGTTGCTGGCTTTTCGCGTTGCTAGAACTCCTTCGAGAACGCGAGGAACTCGCGCACGAAGCGCCCGAGCGGAAGCCCCACGACGTTGTCGTAGTTGCCCTCGATCGCCTTCACGAAGAGCCGCGCGGCGCCCTGGATGGCGTAGGCGCCGGCCTTGTCGAGCGGCTCGTCGCCTTTCACGTAGGCCTCGATCTCGGCGGGCGTGAGCTCGAAGAACGTGACGTCGGTGGTATCGGAGAAGACGCGGCGGCGCTCATGGCCGGAGGCGTCCTTCGCGATGAGGGCCACGCCGGTGGTGACGGCGTGGGTCTTGCCGGAGAGCCTCTCGAGCATCGAGCGGGCCTCGTCGGCGTTCGCGGGCTTGCCCAGGGTCTCGTCGCCCAGCCAGACGATGGTGTCGGCCCCGACGACCACCTCGTATGGGGCCGCCTCGGTCGAGACGGCGGCCGCCTTCTCCTCGGCCAGGCGGCAGACGAGGGCGACGGGATCCTCGCCCTCGCGGCGGGTCTCGTCGACGTTCGCGGGAGAGACGCGGGGCGTGTAGCCTGCGACGGCGAGGAGCTCGCGGCGTCGGGGCGATGCGGAGGCGAGTATCACGATGGCTCCCTCGCTCTCCCGCTACTCGTAGAGCATGGAGGCCGCGACCTTCTTCGCCGCCTCCTCGCCGCAGAGCTGGCGGACGTTGGCGAGCGCGAAGGGGAGCGCGAAGCCGGCGCCGGAGGCGGTGACGAGGTTGTCGTCGAAGTAGACGCCGTGCTTGGCGGGCAGGACGCCCTCGGGGAAGTCGGTCTCGAAGCCGGGGTAGACGGTGGCCACGCGACCCTTCAGAAGCCCCCACTTCGCGAGCAGGCTCGGGGCGGCGCAGATCGCCGAGACCTTGAGGTCGGCGGCCATGCGGTTCTCGACGTCGCGACGCAGCACCTCGCACTCGCCGAGGTTCGTGGTGCCGGGCATGCCGCCGGGCAGCACGACGAGGTCGAAGGAGCCGAGGTCCACCTCGCCCACCTTGGCGTCGGCGACGACCGTCACCTTGTGGGAGCTCGTGACGGTCTGCTCGTCCATCACGGAAACCGTCGTCACCTCGACGCCGGCGCGACGCAGGCAGTCGACGGTGGTGAGCGCCTCGATGTCCTCGAAGCCGTTGGCGAGCATGACGGCACAGGTCTTGGCCATGGGATCTCCTTTCAGTCGTGTGCGCAGACAACTATAGGCGCGCGTGGGCGCGCTGCGCGCCGTGCGATCGATCCCTATCATGGGAGCGGCGCCGAATGGGAGGCTGTTGATGATCAAGGCCGCGTTTTTCGATTTCGACGGTACGCTCGTGGGAAGCGACTACTCGGGGCTCTCGCGCTCCGTGCGGGCCGCGCTGGCCGGCCTGCGCGAGCGCGGGGTCTCGCTCTGGCTCTCCACCGGCCGGCCCCTCTACGAGGTTCCCGCCTACGTGACGGGCGAGATCGAGGGCGTGGGGCGCTTCGACGGCTTCCTCTGCAACTCGGGATCGTGGTGCGTGGACGCAACCGGCGTCTTCCACTCGGCGACGCTCGCGTCCGCAGACGTGGAGACCATCGTGGCCGCCGTTCGGCGCGGCGAGTTCGACGTGGTGGTGCTCTTGCCCGACCACGAGCTCGCGAGCCATCGCTCAGAGCGCGTGCGCAAGCTCGAGGAGCTCGTGGATCTGAGGTATCCCGAGGGCCCGGTGGAGAGCGTGATCGGCGAGCCGGTGCTCCAGATGTGCGCCTTCGTGCCCGAGGAGATGGACGGAGCGATCGAGGACATGTGCGAGCACGTGGTCTGCTATCGCTGGAGCGAACTCTTCTGCGACGTGGTGCCGGATACGTCCGGCAAGGACGAGGGCGTCCTCGCCACGCTCGATCATCTGGGAATCTCGCCCGCCTGCGCCATCGCCTTCGGCGATGGCGGAAACGACGTGCCGATGCTTGCCGTATGCGGGGAATCAGTTGCCATGGGAAACGGCACGCCCGAGGCGAAGGCGCAGGCCACGTTCGTGACCGACACGGCCGACCGCGACGGCCTCTACAAGGCCTGCGTGGCGCTCGGCCTCATCGACGACGTGCTCGGGCTTTGTTGAAAGCGAGCGGCGGTGCGCGAGGAAGCGTTGAACTGGGGAGCCTTCTGGACGATCGCGGGGGTCTACCTCCTCATGATCGTCGCCGCGTGGTGCTCGGCCGACCCGGCCCTCGCGGTGATCGCCGCCTTCCTCGTCGGCTGCCAGGCCTTCGGGCTCCGGTAGCGCTCACCGGCGCTTTTGCCGAGAACGCCTCCTTGGCGTAGAGTTCGGGCGTTTGCGGGCGAGCGGCAAGGGGAGTGCGCGTGGAACCGGATGCGATCGCATCGAAGATCAAGGTGGCGTTCTTCGACGTCGACGGGACGCTCATCCCCTTCAGGCGCGTCAACGGAGAGCGCGTCATGCCCGCCTCGACGCAGGCGGCGCTCCTCGCCCTCCGCGAGAAGGGCATCCCCCTTCTGCTCTGCACCGGGCGCTTCATCGAGATGGCGCGCGATTGCGAGGCCTACGTCCCCATCGACGGCTACGTGACGCTGAACGGGCAATGGTGCACGCTCGGCGACGAGGTCGTGCGCGCGGTGGAGCTCGATCCCGTGGAGGCCGAGCGGCTCTTCCACCACTACCTCGACGGCGAGGTTGCGGGCTTCATCATGTACGACGACGAGGCCGTGTTCACGGGCTCGCCCGAGCGCCTCGCGGAGATCGACGAGGAATGGCGCATGAGGTGGTACGTGCCGCTCTCGCCCGATATGGCGGATCGGCCCATCTACCAGTTCGTGGTGCAGACGCCGAAGTCCGGCCCGGTGGACGTGCTCGCGGATTGCCCGCATCTCGTGGCCACGCGCTGGGATCCCGAATCCGAGGACATCATCTCGACGGGCTCGGGGAAGGTCGTGGGGATGGAGGCGCTGCTCTGCCGCCTCGGCCTCACGTTCGACGAGGTGATCGCCTTCGGCGACGGCGACAACGACCTCGAGATGCTCAAGGCCGCCGGCGTGAGCGTGGCCATGGGGAACGCGACCCCCGAGGTGAAGGAGGCGGCCACCTTCGTCACCGATTCCGATGAGGAGAACGGCGTGTGGAACGCGCTCTGCCGCCTCGGCCTCATCGACGGCGAGCCCATCGCGCCCGGCGAGGCGGTCTGCGAGGCCTAGCGGCTAGGCGCCCTCGACCTCGGCTTTCGCCTCCGCCTCCACCTCGTCGTAGTCCTCGGTCTCGGTGTCGGGCGTGCCCACGCGCTGGCCGATGATGGCGGCGATCGTGGCCTGGTAGAGGATGCCCGAGAGGATGGGCAGGTTCGCCCCCTCGGGCAGGTACGCCGAGGCGATGGTGGAGGCCGAGGAGAGGTTCTTCATGCCCATGGCGAGGCTCATGGCCACGCGATCCGCCCGATTGCGCCGCATGAGCGTTGAGGCGGCGAGGCCCCCGAGGAAGAAGAGCACGGTGACGCCGATCATGTAGAGCACGACCCAGAGGTGCGTGAGCGTGAGGTGGGCGACGATATCGGCGAGCGTCGATGAGTTGCACATGTTGATGAAGAGCATGAGGAAGTAGGCGATCGGCGCGAGCTTGGGCGCGAGGACCTTCTCACCCCAGCCGTTCGTCTTCTCCGTGATGGCCATGGCCACGATCGCCGGGACCACGACCATGAAGAGGAGCTGCAGCATCATCGGGATGATGTCGATGTGGACGGAGGCGCCCACGAGGAACTGCAGCATGAGCGGCAGGGTGAGGGGCGCGAAGAGCGAGGTGATCACCGTGCCCGTGAGGCCGAGCGAGGTGTTGCCACCGTAAAGGCCCACCCAGATCATGCAGGTGGTGGCGATGGGCGCCGAGAAGGTGGCGACGACCCCGCTCATGATCGCCGGATCGTCGCCGAAGAGGAGGTGCGCCCCGAGGAAGGCGATGACGGGGTAGACGAGCTGGCCCATGATGAAGATGACGATGATGGCCAAGGGGCGCGTGAAGACGTCCTTCACGTCGCTCAGGTGGTTGGAGAGGGCGCCCTGGAAGGCCATGCAGGCGAAGAGCGCCGGCGCGATGACGTTCAGGGGACCGAACACCTGCGGGAGCAGGATGCCGGGAAAGAGCGAGAGCGGCACGAGCCACGCGAGGTTCTTGCCGAGAAACCCGCCGACGGCATAGTAGAGCTTGACCAGCGCGGCCACGAACAACCATCTCCCTCTCGCCGTCGAGGATCTCCCCACCGCCCGACGGCTCTCATCTCACTCTGAGCATAGCCCTATTCGAAGGCCTCCCGCAGCCGCGGCCAAGCCGGATGTGACGCCCGCTGCGCCTGGGCGCCGGTTCCTTCCCGAGAGCTCGGCGACGCATTGGGCACGTTCGCGGATGGAAACAAAAGGTATACATTTTTAGCGGGCACTCGGCTGCTAGCATGGCGCGGGATACGGAGCGGGGGGGTTCGAGATGTTCGAGTGGAAAGAAACGCGCATCGGTTCGCACAACATGTTCGAGGGCTACGACGCGGAGAGCTGCATCGAGGCTTGGGTCGGGATCACGCCCGAGGACGAGGACGATCGCTGCGTGAAGTGGCACTGGGAAAGCGACGACGACAGCGAGCGCGGCATCGTCCTCATCGACGACAAGGGCGTCGGTTGGGCACTCGAGGAGGCCATGAACCGCTGCGAGCGCACGGCCGAACTCGAGAGCCGCTCCTGGTCGAACCGCTGATCGGCCGGAAAGCCCCCGGGTTCCATCGACGAAAGACGCGCGCAGGCGATGAGGACCATCGCCTGCGCGCGCCGCATTTTGCCTTCCGCATGGCGACGGTTCGGACCTCACTGTCTTTTTTGCGGCGCCTGAGGACGGGGGATGCCTAGTCCTTGATGTGGGAAAGGCCGAGCTCGACGACGGCCTTCGCGTTCATGCGGCCGTAATCCATCATCGGGATGACGACGATGTCGATGCCCTTGTCGTTGAAGGGCTCGAAGGTCGGCACCGCGTAGCCGCACTGGGGGCCGAGGAGCACCACGTCGAACTCGCCCAGGCGCTGCATGCAGGAGCCCTCCATGAGTGGGATGAACGTCACATCCGCGTCGATTCCGTTCGTCTTCACGTACTCCTGCATCTTCTGGGTGAGAAGGCTCGAGGACATGCCGGCACCGCAAACCACGAGGATGTGCTTCATGGGAGCTCCCTTGCTCGCTCTGAGGGGTGATGACCCCATTCCGTTAGATGTCGTTCCCATGGTGCGGGAGTGAGCGCGTTCGCGCAAGAAGTCGGAGGGCGTTCAGCTCGCGGCTCCGGGGAGGCCGTAGGCCCCCTTCGCCTTTGCGCACGCCTCGACGATGGCGGCGGAGAGGGCGCGCACCGCAAGGAGCCCCACCAGGTCCTGCTCGGCCGGCACCTGCCCCGAGGCGAGGCAGAAGATCGTATCGCCGTCCATCGAGGTGTGGGTGGGCACGATCGTCTGAGCGTAGGCGTCGGCTCCCATCTGCGCCACGCGAAGCGCCTGGGGCTTCGTGAGCTTCGCGTTGGTGATGACGCAGGAGATCGTCGTGTTCGCACGTGGCGTGAGATCCGCGGCCGCGCTCGCCATGGCGCCGAGTGCCGCGTCGAGCGGCAGGGGAGCGGTTGCGGCGGGATCGGACCGGGCGCCGGCGATGACGCCGCCATCGGGTGCGATCACGTCGCCCACGGCGTTCACGGCGGCGATGGCGCCCACGAGAAGCGGACCGGCCTCGACGACGGCCGTTCCGAGGCCGCTCTTCATCGAGCGCTCGGGGCCGAGGAACTTGCCCACGCTGCAGCCGGTGCCGGCGCCCACGTTGCCGATGGGAAGCGGGGTCTCGGGGTCCGCGTCGAGCGCGTCTGCCACGGCGGCGGCTCCCTCGGCGAGTCCGGGACGCACGAAGGCGCTCCCCACGGTGAGGTCGAAGACGCAGGCGGAGCTCACGATGGGCACCTTGCACACGCCCATGTCGAATCCGATGCCGCGACGCTCGAGCTCCTCGGCGGCGCCCGAGGCCGCGGTGAGCCCGAAGGCGGAGCCGCCGGAGAGCACGACGGCGTTCACCCGGTCCACCGTCTCCTCCGGGCGCAGGAGATCCGTCTCGCGGGTGGCCGGCGCGCCGCCGCGCACGTCCACGGCGCCCACGGCTCCCTCGGGGCACACGATGGCGGTGCAGCCGGTGCCGGCCTCCTCGAGGGTGGCGTGGCCGATGAAGAAGCCGGGGATCTGTCGAACGTCTGCCATGGTTCCTCCTCAGGTGGGGCGCTCGTTCTCGCGTTGCCACCTTATCCCATGCTTGAAGGTGATCAATCTCCGCGCAAGCAGACGGTGGGCCTGATGGCGCAGAATCGTTCTGCACAAGCGGCGCACGACGGAGTTTCCCGCGAGCGTATGGATTTGGAGGCCGGTTCATGGGCGAGACGGCGCGGATACGCATCATCGCGGGCGGACCCTATCGGGTCGAGGGGTCCGTCCCGCTTTCCCAAGACGCCATCACGCCCTCCGAGGGCGGCGGCTACCCCATGCACTACGAGCACGTCTGCGACTACGCGGTGCCGAGCGGGGGCTACCTCCTCTGCCGGTGCGGTCGCTCGAAGACGATGCTCTTCTGCGACGGATCCCACGCGAAGATCGGCTTTTCCGGCGAGGAGGAGGCCTCCCGCGAGCCCTACCTCGCGCGCGCCCGGGAGTATCGAGGCCCCAAGCTCCGCCTTCTCGACGACAACCGATGCGCCTACGCGCGCTTCTGCCACCGCGCGGGAAGCGAGGTCTGGACCCTCACCGAGCGGGCCGCGGACGAGGTGGGCGAGGAAGACGCCATCGCGGCCGCCTGGGAGTGCCCCACGGGGCGCCTCGTCTCCTACGACCGCGCGAGCGGGGAGGCCTACGAGCAGGCGTGGGAGCCCTCGATCGTCATCCTCGAGGACGTGCAGGAGGGGTGCTCCGGGCCGCTCTTCGTGCGCGGGGGCGTGGAGCTCGTGGGAGCCGACGGCTACGTCTACGAGCGGCGCAATCGCTACGCGCTCTGCCGTTGCGGCATGAGCCGGGAGACGCCGTTTTGCGACGCGTCCCACGTGAGCTATCGCTTCCGGGACGGCTCGGCCGGTCTCGAGGGCCGCTGGGAGGGCCTTGACACGAGCATCGAGGAGCTGCCCGATCTGGAGCCGCCGCACATGGATCACGGCGAGGCGTAGCAGGGCGCCTCGCCTTCCGTTTCACCGCTCAGGGCGGGAAGTCCCCACGCTTGCGGGTCTTCGCTCTCGAGCACTTGGCTAAGTCATCTACAGATGCTATAGATGAGTGCACCATTTCCACCTGAGCGAAGGGGGCTCTCCATGAAGCAGATCGTTCTCGCATCCCATGGCAAGTTTGCGGAAGGCGCGGCCGACACCCTGAAGATGGTGCTCGGCGACATCCCCGGGCTGCACGTGATCACCTTCGACATGGACGACGCCTCCACCATCGAGGGCCCGGCGCGCGAGCTCTTCACGAGCATCGGAACCGTCGACGACGTCTACGTGCTCACCGACATGATGGGCTCCTCCGTGAACACCGCCATGGTGAACCTCAAGAAGGAGTTCCCGAACATCATCGTCATCGCGGGCGTGAACTTCCCGCTCATCCTCTCCGTGGCGATGCCGATGTTCGGCGCCAAGGGCGATGCCCTCGCGGCGGTCGTCGAGGAGTGCCGCGGCGGCATGGTCATCTGCTAGCGCCGGAACGCGGGAGTTGAACGGGGCCCCGCCTCCCTCGGGAGGTGGGGCCTTCCCCTTACAATGGTTGATGGATCATCGAGCCGAAGGGTCGTCGAGAGAGCGAAGGCCATGGCAGAGAAGAAGCCGCTCTATCGCAGGATCTACGAGGATCTGCGGGATGAGATCGCCGAGGGCGTCTATCCCGTCGGCACGCGCATCCCCTCGGAAACCGAGCTCGTGAACCGCTACGGCGTGAGCCGCCTCACCGTGCGGCGGGCCATCTCCGATCTTTCCGCCGAGGGCTTCCTCATCACCGTGCAGGGGCGCGGGAGCTTCGTGAAGAAGAACCGGCTCTGGACCTCGAAGCTGCGCTCGACGGTGGCCAAGAGCTTCACCGACGTCTGCATCGAATCCGGGCTGAGACCCGGGGCGCGCGTCGTCTCGGAGGAGATCGTCCGGGCGCCGATCCACTACGCCCGCGAGCTCGGAGTCCCCGACGACACGCTCTTCCTTTGCATTCGCCGCATCCGCACGGCCGACGACTGGCCGATCATCGACGAACACACCTTCGTTCCCTATGAGAAGTACAAGGGCCTTCTCGAGCTGGATCTGAATGACGCCTCGATCTTCGAGGCCATCGAGCGGGTGGGGGGCATGCGGCCCCTGCACTTCCAAGGCCAGCTCGTGAACGCCGTCATCGCCCTGCCCGATCAGGCGCGTGAGCTGAACATCCCGCTCGGCTCCGCGCTCCTGAAGCGCAGCTACACCTTCGTGGGAGCCGACGGGGTGCCGATCTCGGTGGCGCGGTCCTTCTTCGTGGGAGAGCGCTATACGCTCGAGTTCTAGGTGCCGACATCTGCTGGAAGGGGTTTTCTGAGCATGTACCGAATCGTCGCGAGCGATATGGACGAGACCTTCATCGGCTACGACCACCGCGTGAACCCGAAGAACTACGAGGCGGTGCGGCTCATGGAGGAGGCGGGCGTGAAGTTCGTCGTGGCCACGGGTCGGCCGTACTACTCGGTGCAGGGCACGCTCGCCGACCTCGGCACGAAGGGCTCTCCCGACGACTACACCATCACCTTCAACGGCGGCTACGTCTGCGCCAACGACGATCGGGTGCTCGCGAGCCATACCCTCGACGAACGAGACGCCCAGGAACTCCTCGACTACGGCCTCGAGCTCGGGCTCTGCGAGCACATCTACACCCTCGACACCACCTACGTGACGAACATGAACGAGAACGAGGTGGCCTATCTCCGCGGCCGCATGGTGGTGGAGGAGCTGCCCGTGAGACGGCTCACCGACCTCGGCGAGCCCGTCTACAAGATCCTCTACCAGAGCAACGACTTCGCGGGCCTCCACGTTCTGAGGGAGCGGATGCTCGAGGAGCGCCCCGAGTTCATGGCGCACTTCCAGACGAGCTTCTCCTCGGAGCGCTACTTCGAGTTCAACCCGGCCGGCGTCTCAAAGGGCTCGGGGCTGAAGGACGTGGCCGATTACCTCGGGATTCCGATGAGCGAGACCATCGGCGTGGGCGATTCGGTGAACGATCTGCCGATGATCCTCGACGCCGGACTCGGCCTCGCCGTCGCCAACGTCTCCTCCTCCATCGCCGACGTCGTGCCGCACATCCTCTCGAGCTCCTGCGACGAGGGCGCCATGATGGAGGTCTACGAGCGCTACATCGCCCCCTCCGCCTGATATCCGAGCCGCCGCTCGAGGTCCGGGATCCCCATCCGAGATGCATGTGGTCGGCACCTCGGGTTCCTTGGAAAATCGAAGGACGATCACGATGGATCGCCATGCCAAAGGCGTGGGTTTGGTGCCATGATCGTCTCGTCGGGGGAGGGTGCTTGTCGGAATCGCTGGAAATCGTCCTCATCACCATCGAGCAGATGTCGGTGCTCTTCGTGGTGGCGTGCGTGGGCTTCTTCTGCGCCAAGCGCGGCATCATCGACTCCAACGTCCGCCAGAGGCTGACGCGCCTCCTCATGGACATCGGCATTCCCTGCATGCTCATCGGCTCGGTGGGAAGCTCGGAGCCGGGCGGCGACGTCGGCGGCATCGTCATCGCGTTCGGCCTCTCCTTCTTCCAGGGCATCTCCATCTACGCCACCGGCTGGCTCTCCGACCTCGTGCTTCGCGTACCCAAGCGCGACTGGCCGCTCTACCCCTTCATGTCGCTCTGCAACAACACGGGCTTCGTCGGCATCCCCGTCTGCGCCGCCATCTTCGGCGAGGGCTGCATCATCTACGTGAGCGTCTACGTGATGATCATGAGCCTCATCACCTTCTCGCTCGGCTTCTTCACCATCGCGCCCCATGAGCCGGGGACGAAGTTCACCGTGCCGTGGAAGATGATCGTGAGCCCCTGCATGGTGGGCGCGCTCATCGCGCTCGCGCTCTTCCTCTCGCCCTTCCGCCTGCCGGCCGTCGTGCAGGACTCCGTGACCACCATCGGCTCCATCACGACGCCGCTCGCGATGATGATCGTGGGCGCCATCGTCTCGGAGATGCCCTTCGGCGAGATCTTCGGGGAGTGGCGGCTCTACGGCTACGCGCTCATCCGGCTCCTCATCGTGCCGGCGATCCTCTACTTCGCCCTCATGCCCATCGTGGGCGATCCGCTCCAGGTGGGGATCTTCTGCACGCTCTTCGCCATGCCCACCGGCCCGATGTGCCCGACGTTCTGCCTGCAGTTCGGCGCGAACGATCGGCTCGCGGCGCGCGGCGTCGTGCTCACGGCGATCCTCTCCTTCGTCCTCATCCCCATGCTCATCATCTTCATGAACGTCATGGCTTGACCGGGTGACGATTCTTCAATCAGCACGTTTACGACGATCTGGAGGGCCTCTTCACTCGCGTAGAGGCTAGTAGGCCCGAGGCGAGACGCCGTAGCGCGCCTTGAAGGCGCGGTAGAAGTTCGAGCTGTTGCGATACCCGAGCATCTGGGCGATCTCCTCCACGGAGAGCGATGTCTCGCGCAAGAGCACCTCGGCGCGCTCCATCCTTTGCTCGGTGACGAGCTCCGTGAAGGTGCGTCCGGTCTGCCGAGCCAGCGAAAGTACGTCTCGCCGGGGATGCCCGTCTCCTCCGGCCGATAGGTCCAGTCGTAGGTGGCGAAGCGCTCCGCGAGGAGATCGATCGCCCTCGTGATGCCGAGTGCCATGGTGCGGCCTTTCTGATATGAGGAAAAGTCACACTAGATCATATGGATTGGCGCAGACAAGCGTGACGTTTCTCGAGAACATATGCCGTGGTACGAACTGTTTTCTAAGGAGTGCACATGACCGAACTCGAGAAGCTCGACGCAGGGCTCGAATACGACTTCTGGGACAAGGACGTGAACGCGCGCAAGCTTCGCGCGATCGACCTCTGCGCCGAGCTCAACGCCGCCCCCGAGGAGGACGAGCGCATCCAGGCGCTCACGAAGCACCTCATCACCCAGCGCTGGGAGCCCACGGCCGTGGACATCATCCAGGAGGGTGGCGGCAAGCGCCGTGCCATGGAGGCCTACTTCGAGCACCTGGGCATCGCGCCCGAGGAGACGATCGCCTTCGGCGACGGCGCGAACGACATCCCCATGCTCGAGACGGCGGGCATCGGCGTGGCGATGGGAAACGCATCGGACGAGGTGAAGGCCCACGCCGACCTCGTGAGCGACGCCTGCGACGCGGGCGGCATCTGGAACGCGCTCGTCGCGCTCGGCGTGATCGAGGGCGAGCGGGTGGAGCGCGAGAGCGCAGGGCAGGCGGGTGCGAGCGCGGTCTCCTAAACTACGTGCGGAATTGCCCATCGCGCGAGAGTCTTCCTTGGAGAACGCATGACAAGCCTTTCGGAATCCTTCGTTTCCTGGGTGCTCGAGCAGGGGCTTCCCGGCAAGGTCACCGAGCTTCGAGGCGAGGGGCCCGTGGCGTGCTCCCTCGAGATCGAGACTGGGCAGGCCAGGGGCACCATCAACGTCTACGACCTCGGCGCCGAGGTACCGAACATCGTGGAGTTCCGCATCGTGCGGAAGGGCCACGAGGACGACCCTGCCTTCCACCTGCACTTCGAGATGCTCGACCTCGCCCGCGCCAAGGAGCTCTTCGGCGAGATGCGCGACGTGCTCGAGCGGCTCGAGCACCCGAGGGCCACGAAGGTGCTGCTCTGCTGCTCGGGCGGCCTCACGACGACGATGTTCGCCGACGAGCTCACGCGCACGGCCGAGCGCTTCCATCAGGACTACGTCTTCGAGGCGAAGGGGCTCGAGCGCGCGATCGAGGAGGCGCGTCGCATGGACGAGGGCTACGCCTGCGTGATGCTCGCGCCGCAGGTGGGCTACCTGCGCGATCGCGCCGTGAGGGCCTTCCCGGGCATCCCCGTCTTCGAGGCGCCGGCGAAGACCTTCGGCACCTACGACGCGCTCGGCGCCTTCCGCCTCGTGATGGACGCGCTCGAGCAGGAGATCGACGAGCCGGATCCGGCGGGGGAGAGGATCGCGCTCGAGCCGCTCCTCGACCTCGCGCGCGCCTCGAAGGTGCTCGTCATCCTCCTTCGTCATCTGAGCTCTGGGGCGCGCCTCGAATGGCGGCTCTACGAGCATGACGCGGTCGTGAAGAGCGGGCGCGTGGTGAAAGGGGCGCTTCGCTACCACGACGCGCGGGATCTCATCGCCACGCTCGCCTGCGGGGAGCTCGACGTGGCGGGCCTCGATGCGATTGGCATCGCGGTGCCCGGCATCGTGCAGGACGGGACGGCGATGCTGCCGTGGCGAAAGCTCGAGCCCTATGACCTCGCGGGCAAGATCGAGGAGCGCTTCGGCGTGCCCACCTTCGTGGAAAACGACGCGAACGCCGCCTGCGTGGGCTGCTACGTCTCGCAAGACGACTATGAGAACGTGACGCTCCTCGTGCAGCACGCGGGCCACGTCGTGGGTGGCGCCGGCACCATCGTGGGCGGCCGGCTCGTGAAGGGCTACAAGGGCTACGCGGGCGAGATCAAGGCCATCCAGCAGCTCTACAGCCTCCCCGAGGACGTCGAATCGCGCGCGTGGAGCCCCGAGGCCATGACGCAGGTGGCGATGGCGCACATCGTGGCCGCCTCCTCGCTCGTGGCGCCCGAGGCCTGCTTCGTGGCCATGGACATGGTCCCCGACATGGAGGCGCTCAAAGTCGAGGTGGAAAAGCACATGCCCGCCGCCTTCGCGCCCGCGCTCATCCACGTGGCAAACGAGCGCGAGCGCACGTTCCTCGGCATGTTCGCCCTCGCGCTCTCGGGCCTCCAAGCGAGGTAGCGGGGCTTGGAGGCGCCGACGAGCGGCGCCGTCAAGCCCTTGGCGAAAAGCCAGGCGAGGGCCGCGTAATCCATCATCATGCCTTTCACTCATGGTCTTTCGACCGGTCGAGTCCTTCTTCCACCAAGAATAATGAGGGATGGGGAAAGGTATGTATAATGCCAATTGACGATGCGAGCATACGCTGCAGACATAGTGACTGCTAACTCCTAATGTGTTACAATGTCGTACACGAAAGGAGTGCGCATGACCTCTTCTACAATCACCATTCGCCTGGACGCAGATGAGAAGCGCCTCATCAACGATTATGCGAACGCTTATGGCACATCGGTCTCGGAGTTCATCCGTAGAACGGTGCTCGAGTTCCTGGAGGACCAGCTGGACCTCCAACAGTGGTATGAGGCCAAGCGCGAGTTCGACCGCGATCCCGAGATCTTGAGCGCCGAGGAGATTGCCGAGAAGTACCTGTGAGCTGGCGCCTCGTTTTCTCCAAGCGCTCGGACCGGCAGCTCGGGAAGATGGACCCCGGGGTCCGGCGCATCATCGTCACCTGGCTGCTCAAGCACATCGACGGTTGCGAGGACCCGCGCACCTTCGGAAAGGCGTTGACAGCGAACCGTAGCGGGCAGTGGCGTTATCGCGTAGGCGACTATCGGGTGCTCTGCGAACTCCATGATGATGAGGTCATCGTCCTCGTCATCGATGTGGGTCATAGAAGCAACATCTATCGGGACCGATAGGG
>CANQFP010000006.1 GCA_947599965.1 uncultured Atopobiaceae bacterium
TGATGCTTCTCGTTCGACTTGCATGTGTTAAGCGCGCCGCCAGCGTTCATCCTGAGCCAGGATCGAACTCTCCGTTCAAAAAGGTTTGTGAGGGTTTGGGACCCTCGGACGTGCAATGTGAGATGTTTGAAAGGAAAGTCCAGCCCCAGCCTTTAGATTCGAGTGTGTTCCTTGTTTTAAGGAATCGACATCAAACAAAGGCTTTCAACCAACCGTTAAAGGTTGTCGAAGCATTCGCTGGTTTGCCGTCTTGGCTGCTCGTAGCAGCCACAGTATCCGGTTTTCAAGGTTCGCGGCGCCCGCTCGATCGGTCCCTTCAAGGCCTCACTGCTTTTTGGGCGCGGAGATCAACCATAACGCGTATCGTTCCCAGATGCAAGATCTTTTTACGGGAATTTCGCATTCATGGCTTCTCCAAAGGCCGGGGCCTCGGGCAAGCGCGGAAGCAGTCTACCATGCGCGGGGGCACCGTCAAGGGTCGATTCGAGACGAATTTCGCCTCCACATCCACTCCACGCCCCATCCGCGAATCTCGGGCCGCTGGGGGGCGGAAGGGCGAGTACGGCGCCCGATCCTCGCGCTAGCGCTCGGCGACCTTGGCCACGATCTCCTCGGCCGCGTCGAGCAGGCGGTCGCGCTCCTTGCGCGTGGGAGCCTCGGCGAAGATGCGCACGAGGGGCTCGGATTCCGAGGTGCGCACGAGAAACCAGGATTCGTCTGCGAAGTGCATCTCGAGGCCCATGGCATGGCTCATCGAGACGGGCTTCCTGCCGAGGACGGAGCCGGGGTTCACGCCGGGCAACAGGTTCTTGAGCATCTGCTTCATGGCCACGTCGACGGGCACGGTGCGCAGGGCGTAGGCCGTGGTACCGAGGGTGCGGTCGAGCTCGCTCACGAGGGCGGAGAGCGGCTTTCCCGCCTGCGCCATGAGCTCGAGGACGCAGAGCGCCACCACGAAGGCGTCGCGGCTCTCCCCGAAGGCGGGCACCGTGAGGCCGCCGAGGACGTCGGTCGTGGAGAGGACGCCGCCGGTGTTCACCTCGTCGCGCGCCCAGGCGCGATCGTCCCCCACGCGCACGATCTCGAGGCCGAGGCGCTTGGCCTGCCGCGCGGGCACGACCGAGGCCGTCCGCGGCACCACCACGCGGCCCGTGAGGCCGCGATGCTCCACGAGATGCGCCATCACGAGGGCGTGCACCTTGGGCGAGGGCACGAGCCTGCCGGCCTCGTCGATGACGGCGAGGCGGTTCGAGGGGCCGTCGAAGACGAGGCCCACCTCGGCGTCGCCTGTCGCCACCACGCGCTCGGCCTCGTCCACCCAGGGCTCGACCGCCGCCGGGTGGAGGCCGCCGAAGTCGTCGAGGAGGGCGCCGTGGATCTCGCGGGCGCGAAGCCCCCAGCCGACCAACAGCGAACGCGCCGTGGTGCGGGCCGTGCCGAAGAGCGGATCGACGAGGCAGCTCGCCCGCCGCTTCGCGAGCGGGGCGAGATCGAAGGATTCGCGCAGATGCACGAGGTAGGAGCCCGTGAGGTCGGCGAGCCCGAAGGAGGCCGCGCTGTCGGGCACGGAGCGCGGCGCCATGCGCTCGATGAGGGCCGCTTCCTCGGCGCCCATGGCGTGACCGCGCCCATCGCGCACGCGAATGCCGAGGTAGCTCGCCGAACGGTGGTCGGCGCCGACCATGAAGCCGCCCGCTGCCTCGTCGTCTTCGGCGAGGGCGTGGTTGAGCGCCGGCATGGGCGAGGGCGCCTCGGCGAGCGTGACCTCGAAACCCTCGGCCGCCGTGAGGCCGGCCACGGCGCGGGCGATCTCATCCGAGCCCGCGCGGGTGTCGAAGGCCACGTAGGCCCTGGTGCCCCGATCGTCGTGTTTCCAGAGCTCGGCCACGGCCCAGGCGATGCGCAGGGCGACGTCCTTCGCCTCGTCGAGGGACTTCCTCGAATACCAGCCGTCGTTGGTGAAGCGGATGTAGGCCATGCGCGGGCGATCCTTAAGACGTGCGGGTGTGTTGTTAGGGGATGAGCTGCGCGTCGTCGCCGAGCTCCTCGAAGAACGCCTCGAGGGAGCCCTCGTCGTGGAGGGCCATGCGGGCGTTGGCCGCGGCCCACGTGGCGGGCGTGCCGGTGTCGAGGCCGTCGCGGCCGTCGACGACGAGCGCGAACATCTCCTCCTCGGCGAGCAGGCGCACGAGGGCGTCGGTGAGTTGGATCTCGCCGCCCGCTCCCGTGCCCTGATCGGCGAGGAGCCCCATGACGCGCGGGGAGAGCAGGTAGCGCCCGACGATGGCGAGGTGCGTGGGGGCGACTTCGGGCGCGGGCTTCTCCACGAGCCCCGAGAGCTTGAGCACGGCGCCCGGCGCATCGGGGTCTGCGCCCTCGACGAGATCGCCGGCCACGATGCCCCAGCGTCCGGTCGTGGAGGGATCCACCGGCGCCACGCAGATGACGGAGGCGCCGCCGTGGGCCGCCGAGACGGCCGCCATCGCGGGGCTCATGCCGTGGGCCGGCACGACGTAGTCGCCGAGGAGCACGAAGAAGGGCTCCTCGCCCACCTCGCTCGCGGCCTGGAGCACGGCGTGGCCGAGGCCGAGCGGCTCATCCTGGTAGACGAAGGCCACGGGAAGCTCGCCCGCCTCGCGCACCTTCTCGGCGAGCGCCCCCTTGCCGTGCTCCTCGAGGAAGCCCTCGAGCTTCGGCGCGGGCGAGAAGTAGGCCTCGAGCATGGGCTTCTCGTGGGAGTTCACGATGATGGCGGCGTCCACGCCCTCGACGTCGAGGGCCTCCTCCACCACGTGCTGGATGACGGGCTTGGAGAGCAGCGGCAACAGCTCCTTGGGCACGCCCTTCGTCGCGGGGAGGAACCGGGTGCCCAGACCCGCCGCCGGAATGATCGCCTTCATGCTCGCCGCCTCTCTCGCGCGGGCGCTCACGCCACCCGCTCGCATCGTCCTGAGATCAGATCACTCGTGCACGCTCGCACCATGGACGCTATCGTCCGTGAAATCCTTCACCACCATGCCCTGACCCTCGAGGTGACGGGTCCAGCGGCGCATGGTCTCGGCCGACAGCGCGTGCTCCATGAGGCACGCCTCGGCGTCGGCCGTCGGCGGCTCCACGCCCAGCTCGTCTTCGAGGAAGGTCCGGAGCATCCGGTGGCACTTCCAGAGGAGCTCGGCGTAGGCGCGCCCCTGCTCGGTGAGGCCAACCCGCCCGTAGCGATGCTGCTCCACGTAGCCTTTGTCCTTGAGGGTCGCGAGCGCCTTGTTCACGCTCGCCTTCGAGACGTCGAGGAGCTCCGCCACCGCGACCGAGCGCACGGCCTCGGCGCCGTCCTCCTCGAGCATGATTCGCCAGATGGCCTCGAGGTAGTCCTCGTTGGCCATGCTGAGGCTGTGGAGCTCGCCCCATGGAGCCACGGTGGGCTCCGGATCTGCTCGGACGTCGTTTTCGGCGCCCCGTTCCCTCGGCTGCGTCATGTCTCCTCCTCGCGGCACGGCCCCTAGGCCGAAAGAAGGCTCACCTCGGCGCCCAGGCTCTGCAGCTTGGGCACGAAGTTCTCGTAGCCCCGTTCGATGTGGTGGATGTCGGAGACGGTGGTGTAGCCGTCGGCCACGAGCCCGGCCAGGACGAGCGCCGCACCACCGCGCAGATCGGGGGCCGTGACCGGCGCCCCGGAGAGGGCGGGCACGCCGTGGACGATGGCGTGGTGGCCCTCGATGGTGATGTCCGCCCCCATGCGTGCGAGCTCGGCCGCGAGCATGAAGCGGCTCTCGAAGATGTTTTCGGTGACCACGCAGGTGCCGCCGGCCACGGAGAGGAGCACCATGGTCTGGGCCTGCATGTCGGTGGGAAAGCCCGGGAAGGGCAGAGTCTGGATGTCGAGGGAGCGGATCTGCCCATCGCGGCGGATGGTCACGCGGCGCTCGCCGCGCTCGACGCCCATGCCCATGGCCTCGTATTTGCGGAGCACCATCTCCAGGTGCACCGGCTCGAAGCCCTCGACGGTCACGGGGCCGCCGGCGAGCGCGCCCGCGGCGAGGAACGTGCCCGCCTCGATGCGATCGCCCACCACCTCGTGCTCCACGGGATGCAACTCGGAGACGCCGTGGACGACGATGGTGGGGCTGCCCGCGCCCTCGATCTCGGCACCCATCTCGGCGAGCATCTCGGCGAGGTCGCAGATCTCCGGCTCGCGCGCGGCGTTCTCGATGGTCGTATCGCCCTCGGCGAGGACGGCCGCCATGAGGAGGTTCTCCGTGGCGCCCACGCTCGCGAACTCGAGCGGCACGACGGTGCCACGCAGGCGATCGGGCACGTGCGCCTTGATGTCGCCGTGGTCGACGCTGAACTCCACGCCGAGCGCCGTGAGCCCGGCGAGATGCATGTCGATCTTGCGGGCGCCGATGTTGCAGCCGCCCGGCATGGCCACCCGAGCCTCGCCGAAGCGCGCGATGAGCGGCCCGAGCACGGCCGTGGAGGCGCGCATCTGGGCCACGAGCTCATAGGGGGTGACCCACGAGGCCACGGGTGCGGTGTCGATCACGAGGGTGTGCTCGTCCTCGACGTCGATGGTGGCGCCGAGGCGCTTCAGGACCTTGCCCATCACGTGGACGTCGGAGATGTTGGGGACGTTCGTGAGCCGCGAGACGCCCGGCGCCATGAGCGTCGCCGCCATGAGCTTCAAGGCTGAGTTCTTGGCGCCCTCGACCTTGACCGTGCCGGCCAAGGGCCTGCCGCCGACGACTCGGATCGCCTCCACGCCCCCTCCTCGTTCGCGCGCCGCCGCGGAGCCCGAACGCCCCGCATCGGGCACCCATTCTAGTTGAGACGCTGTGGAGCTCGCGTGATGAGGGCGCAGCCGCGCCGGCGCGAGCCCTAGGAGTTGTACTGCTCGTTCACCTTCAGGAGCAGATCGCACCAGCGGATCTTGCTCTCGTAGTAGGAGCGGCCGGGGTCGTCGGCCGCGAGTTCCTCGAGGGCGTCCTCGGCGTCGTCCTTCGTATCCTCCACCACGTCGGGGTCGATGTCGTTCACCCGGCGCGCGTGGTCGGCCAGCACGATGACGTGCTCGTCGGTGATGCCCGCGTAGCCGCCGGAGATGACGATCCGCGTGAGCGTCTCGCCATCCTCGTCGGGCACGTGGTTGATGCGCATGACGCCCTCGCCGAGCGCGCAGATCTCGGGCGCGTGATGGGGCAGGACGCCGAGCTCGCCGGTGCGGGTGAGGAGCGTCACCGAGAGCGCGTCGCCCTCGGAGAGGAGCTTATCGGGGCGCACGATCTGGTATTTGAAGGTATCCAACGTCCTTACCTAATCATTCATCGTCATCCATGGCGAGGCGTTCCGTGGTGCCCTGGATCGGTGCGATCGCGAAGGCACGGCCTACGCTTCGCCGGCCTCTTGCATCTTCTCATAGCGCTCGCGCACCTCGTCGATGGTGGAGGCGTAGCGGAAGCACTGCTCGGGGATCGTGTCGCACTCGCCGTCGATGATGGCGGCGAAGGAGCGGACCGTGTCGGCCACCGAGATGTAGACGCCGGGGTTGCCGGTGAACTGCTCGGCCACGTGGAAGCTCTGGGAGAGGAACTGCTGGATCTTGCGGGCGCGGTTGACCGTGGCCTTCTGCTCCTCGGTGAGCTCGTCCATGCCGAGGATGGCGATGATGTCCTGGAGGTCGGAATAGGCCTGGAGCGCCTCCTGCACGGCCATGGCCACGCGGTAGTGCTCCTCACCCACCACCTCGGCGTCGAGGGCGTCGGAGGAGGAGGCCAAGGGATCGATCGCGGGGTAGATCCCGAGGTCGGAGATGGAGCGCGAGAGCACCGTCGTGGAATCGAGGTGCGTGAAGGTCGTGGCGGGCGCCGGGTCGGTGAGGTCGTCGGCCGGCACGTAGACCGCCTGGACCGAGGTGATGGAGCCCTCCTTGGTGGAGGCGATGCGCTCCTGGAGGTCGCCCATCTCGGTGGCGAGCGTGGGCTGGTAGCCCACGGCGGAGGGCATGCGGCCGAGCAGGGCCGACACCTCGGAGCCCGCCTGGGAGAAGCGGAAGATGTTGTCGATGAAGAGCAGCACGTCCTGGCCTTGGTCGCGGAAGTACTCGGCCTCGGTGAGGCCGGCGAGGGCCACGCGCAGGCGCGCCCCGGGCGGTTCGTTCATCTGCCCGTAGACGAGGCACGTGCGGTTGATGACGCCCGATTCGCTCATCTCGAGGTAGAGGTCGGTGCCCTCGCGGGTGCGCTCGCCGACGCCCGTGAAGACCGACGTGCCGCCGTGCTCCTGGGCGAGGTTGTTGATGAGCTCCTGGATGAGCACCGTCTTGCCGACGCCGGCACCGCCGAAGAGGCCGGTCTTGCCGCCGCGGATGTAGGGCTCGAGGAGGTCGATGGCCTTGATGCCGGTCTCGAAGACCTCCACCGTCGTCGTGAGGTCGTCGAAGCGCGGCGCCGGGTGGTGGATCGGGTAGTACTCGACATCCTCGGGGATGCCCTTGCCGTCCACGTCCTCGCCGAGCACGTTCCACACGCGACCGAGCGTGGAGGGCCCCACGGGCATCTGCATCGGGTGGCCGGTGTCCACGACCGTCATCCCTCGCATCATGCCGTCGGTGGAGCTCATGGCCACGGTGCGGACGATGCCGCCGTGGAGCTGGGATTCCACCTCGAGCACCGTGTGCACGGGGCCGAAGGGGGTCTCGCCGTCGACGGTGAGCGCCGAGTAGATCGAGGGCATGTGGTGCTCGAACTTCACATCCACCACGGGCCCGACGATGCCGACGACGCGCCCCTCGGGCAGGTCCTCCTCGCGCGACGCCGCGTAGGCGGCGAGCGGCTGGGCGGTTGAACCCCAGAGTTTCGTGCTCATTGGTCTTCCTCCAGTGCCTGGGCCCCGCCCACGATCTCGTTGATCTCGGTGGTGATGGAGCTCTGGCGGATGCGGTTGTATTCGCGACTCAGCGTGTTGATGATCTCGTCGGCGTTCTCCGTGGCGGCCTGCATCGCGCGACGCCTGGCCCCGTGCTCGGCCGCGGCCGAATCGATGAGGGCGTGGTGGATGACCGTGCGGATGTAGGCCGGGATGAGGTACTCGAGCACCTCGCGCGGCGAGGGGTCGAAGGTGAAGTTCGTGTTGTGCACCATCTCGATGGGAGAGCTGGCCTCGTCGTGGCGCGGCTCGTTCGGCATCGTGAGCGTCTCGCGGTAGATGGGCAGGATGTCCTCGTTCGTGAGCACCTGCTCCACGCGGCTCTTGGCGTGCTGGTACCAGATCTCCACGGAGCCGAGGTTGCCGTGGATGTAGCCCTCGATGGCGTAGTGGGCGATCTGGTTCGCCTCCTGGTAGGTGGGGTCGGCGGAGATGCCCTCGAAGGAGAGCACCGGCTCCATGCCCTGGAAGCGGAAGAACTCCGTGGGCTTCTTGCCGCAGGTGATGACCTCGGGCTGCTTACCCTCGGCGCGGAGCTCGGCGATGCGGTTCTGCACGGCGCGCTGCACCTGCACGTTGAAGCCGCCGGCGAGCCCGCGATCGGACGCGACGCAGATGATGAGCGCACCCGACGAGCCGCCGCTCGAGGCGAGGATGACCTCGCCCACCCGGGCGCCGAGCGGCGCGACGTTGGAGATCATCTTCTCGATGGCGTCTTTATAGGGGCCGGCGTCGGCCGCGATCTGCAGCGCCCGCATGATCTTGGTGGTGGACACCATCTCCATCGTGTGGGTGATCTGCCGCGTCGAGGTGACCGAGCGGATGCGGCGCTTGATGTCGCGAAGGCTCGCCATGGGTTAGGCGGGCTCCCCCGGCGTCTCGGGGACGCTGCCGGCCGAGTTCTCGAGCTCCTCGGCGAGCTCCTCCGCGCCGATCTCGCCCTTCTGCGCCTCGGCCACGGTGGCCGCGTGGCGGCGCGCGGTGAGGGCGGCGACGAAGCGATCCTTGAAGCTCGTGATGGCGTTGTCGAGCTCGGCGGCCGTGTCGTCGGCGATCTTTCCGCCCTCGGCGAGCTTCTGGCGCAGCGCGTCGCGCGAGCTCCTGAGGAACTCCACGAGCCCGTCGCGGAAGCCGAGCACGTCGGTGACCTCGATGTCGTCGAGGTAGCCGTGGTTGCCGGCGTAGATGACGGCCACCTGGTCGCAGGCGGCGAGCGCCGAGAAGCGCCCCTGGCGCAGAAGCTCGGTCATGCGCGCACCGCGGCGGAGCTGGGCCGTCGTCGCCTTGTCGAGATCGGTGCCGAACTGCGCGAAGCTCTGGAGCTCGGCGTAGCTCGCCAGATCGAGGCGCAGGTTGCCGGCCACCTGCTTCATGGCCGGGATCTGCGCGGAGCCGCCCACGCGCGAGACGGAGATGCCCACGTCGACGGCCGGGCGCTGGCCCTGGAAGAAGAGGTTCGACTGCAGATAGATCTGGCCGTCGGTGATGGAGATCACGTTCGTGGGGATGTAGGCGGAGACGTCGCCCTCCTGCGTCTCGATGATGGGGAGCGCCGTGAGCGAGCCGCCGCCGTGGGCGTCGTCGAGCTTGCAGGCGCGCTCGAGCAGGCGGGAGTGCAGGTAGAAGATGTCGCCGGGATAGGCCTCGCGTCCGGGCGGACGATGGAGCGTGAGCGACATCTGGCGATAGGCGACGGCCTGCTTCGAGAGGTCGTCGTAGACCACGAGCACGTGGCCGCCGGGGTTGTCGGCCGTGGCCGGCTCGCCATCCGCGCCGTTGTACATGAAGTACTCGCCGATGGCGGCTCCCGCCATGGGGGCGATGTATTGGAGCGGCGCCGATTCCGCGGCCGTGGCCGAGACGATGATCGTCTTGTCCATGGCGTGGTGACGCTCGAGGGTCTCCTTGATGGTGGCCACCGTGGAGGCCTTCTGGCCGATGGCGACGTAGATGCAGATCATGTCGCTCGAGGCCTGGTTGATGATGGTGTCGACGGCGATGGCCGTCTTGCCGGTCTTGCGGTCGCCGATGATGAGCTCGCGCTGGCCCCGGCCGATGGGGATCATCGCGTCGATGGCCATGAGGCCGGTCTGCACCGGCTCGCACACGGGCTTGCGGGCCATGATGCCGGGCGCCTTGAACTCGATGGGGCGCCGGGCGACGGTGTTCAGGGGGCCGAGGCCGTCGATGGGCTCGCCGAGCGGGTTCACCACGCGACCGAGCATGGCGGGCCCGACGGGGATGTCCATGACGCGCCCGGTGGTGCGCACCTCGTCGCCCTCGCGGATGGAGTCGACGTCGCCGAAGAGCACGGCGCCCACCTCGTCCTCATCGAGGTTCTGCGCGAGGCCGAAGACGTGCTTCTTGGTGATGGAGCTGGTGAAATCGAGGAGCTCGCCGGCCATGGCGCGCCTGAGCCCCGACACGCGGGCCACGCCGTCGCCGATCTCGGTGACGGTGGAGACGTCCGTGGTGTCGATGTGGGGCTCCACCGCGTCCAGGCGCTGGCGGAGCAGATCGGCGATGGAGGCGGGCTTGATGTCGATCGTCGCGTCCATGGCCCTCCTAAGCTTCGCGTTGTGCGTTCTTCAAGGCCTGACGCGCGCTCTCGAGCTGGGTGCGCACGGAGGCGTCCTTGCGCTCGCCACGCGCGTTCACGATGATCCCGCCGATGATGGAGGGGTCGACCGTCTCCACGAGCTGGATGGGGCCCGAGTACTCGGCCTTGAGGAATTCCTTCACCTCCCGGCGGAGGTCGTCGTCGAGGGGGATCGCCGTGGTCACGTCCACGACCGTCACATCGCCTTGGGCGCGGAAGAGGTCGTTGTAGCGCGCCGAGATGAGCGGCAGGAGCTTGTCGTCCCCGCGCTCGAGGATGACGCGCATCGTGTCGTTCACCTCGTCGAGGCTCTCGGCGAGATGGTCGATGACGGCGAGATCCTCGAGCTCGCGGCCCTGCGATTGGGCCGCCTCGAGCAGCGTGGCGGCGTAGGCCTCGACCTTGGCGTGATCCTCGGCGCTAAGACTCATCGATATCCCCTGCCTTGGCGAGGTAGCGCTCGATGATGCGCTTCTGCGCGTCCTCGTCGAGGGATTCGCCGATGATCTTCGACGCGAGGTCCACCGAGATGTCGGCCACCTGCTCGGTGAGCTCGTCCATCGTGGCGTCACGCTCGGCGGCGAGCGCCTCGCGCGTGCGTTCAGCGAGCTCACTTGCCTGCTTGCGGGCGTCTTCGAGGATCTCGGCCTTCGTGGCCTCGGCGGATTTCCTGGCGTCGGCGATGATGCCGTCGGCCTTGGCCTGGGCCTTCTGGATGACGGCCTCAGACTTGCGGAGCGCCTTCACCGCGTCGAGCTTCGTCTTCTCGGATTCATCGATGTTGTCCTGGATCGTCTGCTGGCGGGAATCCAGCGTCTTGAGCACGCTCGGCCAGATGAACTTGGCGAGCACGACCCAGATGACGATGAAGGCGATGAGCGCCGGGAAGAACTCGGCGGGCTTGGGGATGAGGATGTCGAAGGCGGTGATCGCCAGGGCCGGGCGGGGCCAGAGGAGCACCCCGAGCATGGCGACCAGTGCCACCCCCTTCGGGAAGCGACGCATGCTGGGAACCTCCCGGTTGACTACGACACGACGAGCGCGACCACGAAGCCGATGAGCGCGAGGGCTTCGACGAAGGCCGAGCCGAGGATGAAGACGGTGAAGAGGCGCCCTTGCACCTCCGGCTGGCGCGCCATGGACGTCGTGGCGCCGTAGGCCGCGATGCCGATGCCGATGCCGGCGCCGATGACGCCGAGACCGTATCCGATAACTCCCACGATTCCTCCTTTATTCCTCTTCCTCGGCCAGCTGGACGTAGACGCCCGTGAGCATGGCGAAGACATAGGCCTGGATGGCCGCCACCAGCATCTCCACGAGGTAGATGATGATGAGCAGCAAGATCCACATGAGCGAGATGCCGGTGCCCGTGACAGCCTCGAGGGTGATGCCCTGGGCCAGGCGCTGGATGAAGAGCGACGCGAGGATGGCGAACGTGCCCATCACGACGTGCCCCGCGAACATGTTGCAGAACAGACGCACGGCGAGCGTGATGAGGCGCAGGAAGGTCGAGAAGAGCTCGATCACCCAGACGAGCCAATCCATGGGGAAGGGCACGCCCGCGGGTTTGAGGCTCTTCACATAGCCCCAGCCGCCGTACTTCTTCACGCCGACGCCGATGAAGTACACGAACGTCAGGAGCGCGAGCGCGAGCGTGACGCCGATGGTGCCCGTTCCGGGGTGCGCGCCCGGCACGAGGCCGATGAGGTTGTTGATGAGGATGAAGAAGAAGACCGTGGCGATGAAGGGGAAGTGCTGGCGCCACGTGGCCCCGAGGAGGTCGACGACGAGATCCTTGCGGGCGAACTCCACGAGGTATTCGATGGCGTTCACGAAGCGGCCCTCGGGCACGAGATGCGCCGCCTGGCGCTTCTTGAACGCGAAGAGCAGGATCACCAAGATCGCGACGGCGATGGCCATCCAGAACGTGTACTGTGTGACGCCGAAGTACTCGTCGCCGATGACCGGTTGGGCGACGAAGCTGTCCACCAGCTCGTTTACCGCATCGGGCAGTTGTTCGAACTCGCTCACGCACCCACCTCCTCAGAGGACTGCGGGCGCATCCAGCGCCAGGCGATGACGGCCTCGGCCCACCAGAGGCCGAGGAACGTGGAAATGAGGCCGAAGGCGAAGGGCTCGAAGGCGATGGAGGGGACCTCATAGCCGATGCCGAGGAGCACCATGAGACCGGCAAGCGACCCCATGATGGCGGCGAGGCCGGCGGCGACGCTCGCGGGCACCCCGCGACGCGAACGTCGCGCAAGGTACAGGCCGGGAACGGATCCCAACGCGCCGCCAACGGCGCCTAGAACGATCTCGAGAACCAAGATGCCCCTCTCGCGAGCAACTTCGTGGTTGTGATGGTAGCGCAACGCCGTATCGTCATTCAGCGATCACAAACCTACGATCACCGCAGCGCCGCAAACAAGCGAATCTTTGCCACGGGTGGATCAGATCGACAACGGCGAGACGCGTCGGGGTGCCCCGAACACGTGGGGTCTCGGCCACGTAGCGCACTGACGCCACGTGAGTGGCCGAGATCGCGCGTAGGCGGGGTGCATCCAGGGTGTCGCAGCGTCATCCTCAAAGAGTCCCGAAGATCCTGTCTCCCGCGTCTCCGAGGCCGGGGAGGATGTACGCATCGTCATTGAGGCCGCGGTCGATGGAGCAGGTGAAGATCCGAACGGCGGGATCGGCCGCCATGACCGCCTCGAGGCCCTCCGGGGCGGCGACGATGGAGAGCAGCCGCACGTCCTGGACGCCCTGCTCACGCAGGTAGCCGATGGCCATGGCGGCGGAGCCGCCGGTGGCGAGCATGGGGTCGACGACGAGGCAGGTGCGCTGGTCGACGTCCTCGGGGAGCTTGCAGTAGTACTCGTGGGGCTCGTGGGTCTCGTGGTCGCGATACATGCCGATGTGGCCCACCTTGGCCGACGGGATGAGCATGAGGAGCCCGTCCACCATGCCGAGGCCGGCGCGAAGGATCGGCACGACGGCCACCTTCTTGCCCGCCACGCGCTGGGCCGTGAAGGTCTCGAGCGGGGTCGTGACCTGCACATCCTCGAGGGGGAAGTCGCGCGTGGCCTCGTAGCCGAGGAAGAGCGCGAGTTCGCGGACGAGCTCGCGGAAGAGCTTCGTGGGGGTGTCCTCGGAGCGCAGTATCGAGAGCTTGTGCGCCACGAGCGGGTGGTTCACCACGCGCACGCGCGGCTCGACGAGGCAGCCGCGATCGAGCTTGGCGACGCGGCCCTCGTGGCGGCCACCCTCGAAGGGCGTGGAGAGGAAGACGCGACAGAGCTCCTCGTTCACGTCGAGATCGACGAAGCGCCCCGAGAGGCAGAGCACGTTGGCGTCGTTGTGCGCGCGGGCGAGCTCGGCGAACTCGGGCGTCTGGACGGCGGCGGCGCGAACGCCGGGCACCTTGTTCGCGCCCATGGCCATGCCGAGGCCGGTGCCGCAGACGAGCACGCCGCGCTCGGCGCGCCCATCGGCCACCGCCATGGCCACCCGGTAGGCGTAGTCGGGGTAATCCACGCGATCCTCGTTGGCGGGGCCGAAGTCGAGGACCTCGTGGCCCTCCTCGGCAAGCCAGGGAGCGAGCGCGGCCTTCTGCTCGAAGCCGGCGTGATCGGAGCCGATGGCGATCTTCATGCGGGTTCCTTCCTGCGGTTGTGGCCCTGCGGTGAACGTTCGCGCGAGCGATTAGGCGAGGGTGTGGCGCACGGCGTCGTGCCAGCCGCCGAGCAACGCCTCGCGCTCCTCGGCTGCCATGGCGGGCTCGAAGCGATGCTCACCCGCCTGACGGGCGGCGAGATCCTCGACGCTTTCCCAGTAGCCCACGTTGAGGCCGGCGATGTAGGCCGCGCCGAGGGAGGTGCGCTCGGCGGCCCCCGGACGCGTGACCACCCTATCCAAGATGCCCGCCTGGAACTCCATGAGGAAGTCGTTCGTGGAGGCGCCGCCATCCACCCTGAGCTCGCGCACCGTGAGGCCGCTGTCGGCCTCCATGGCGCCGAGCACGTCGGCGGATTGGTAGGCGATGGATTCGAGCCCGGCGCGCACGATCTGGGCGCGCCCCGTGGCGCGGGTGAGGCCGGTGAGCGTGCCCCGGGCGTCGCTCGCCCACCAGGGCGCGCCGAGCCCGGTGAAGGCCGGCACGAGGTAGCAGCCGTCGGTGCTCGGCACGGAGCGCGCCACGGCGGCGCTCTCCTCGGCGCTCTGGATGAGGCCGAGCTCGTCGCGCAGCCACTGGACGACGCTTCCCGCCTGGAAGACCGAGCCCTCGAGGGCGTAGGAGACCTTCCCGCCGGCGGCGAGCCCTACCGTGCAGAGGAGGCCGCGCGAGGATGTGACGGGCTCCTCGCCCACGTTCATGAGCAAAAAGCAGCCCGTGCCGTAGGTGTTCTTGGCCATGCCCGGCTCGAAGCAGAGGTGCCCGAAGAGCGAGGCCTGCTGATCTCCCACGACGCCGGCGATGGGCGGGTGGTGCGAGAAGATGTCCGAGCTCACGCGGCCGAAATCGCCGTCGGAGGGCAACGCCTCGCCGAGCATGGAACGCGGCACGCCGAAGAGCTCGCAGAGCTCATCGCTCCACTCGAGCCGGTGGATGTCGAAGAGCATGGTGCGCGAGGCGTTCGTGTAGTCCGTGGCGTGGACCGCGCCATGCGTGAAGTTGTAGATGAGCCACGTGTCCACCGTGCCGGCGAGGAGCTCCCCGTGCTCGGCCCGCTCGCGCGCGCCGGGCACGTCGTCGAGGATCCAGGCGATCTTGGTGGCCGAGAAGTACGGATCGGGCACGAGGCCCGTGAGCTCCTGGACGCGCGGGCCGTGCCCGGCGTTCTCCAGCTCGCGGATCATCGGGGCCGTGCGCCGGCACTGCCAGACGATGGCGTCCGCGATGGGTTGGCCGGTCTCGCGATCCCACACGACCACGGTCTCGCGCTGGTTCGCGATGCCGACGGCGCGAATGGAATCGGAGTGGATGCCGCTTTCCACCTGCACTTCCACCATGCAGGCGATGGAGCGCGAGAGGATCTCCATCGGGTCTTGCGAGACCCACCCGGCCTGCGGATAGCCGAGGCGAAGCGGCCGCTGGGCCATGGCGATGGCCACGCCGAAGCTGTCGTAGAGGATGGCCCTGACGCTCGACGTGCCGGCGTCCAGGGAGAGGATGTAGCCGCGATCTTCCACACTCGCCGAAGCGTCCATGGCGCCTCCCGCCCTCAGCGCGGCGCCCGTGAGGGGCGGCCGCGAACGTCTCGACTAGTGTGGACCATCCCCTTCACAACAATGCGCCCGCAGCGTCTCTCGCACTGGCCAGACGGGGGCACGCGACACGTGGACGGGGCACGACCATGGTCGACGCCTGGTTGGCGAGGCGGCGCTGCGGACTGTTCGACGATTATAGATATGTTGTGGCCGATGCCGAGGGTTCATCGACGAACGGCGATCTCACGCGAGTGCCTCCACGAGCGCACGCTCGCCGATGGCTCCGGCGCGGAGGATCCGCGGCTCGGCGCCTCGCGCGTCGACGACCGTGGAGGCCTCGCCGAGCGGCGAGGGTCCGCCGTCGACCACGAGGTCGACGGCGCGCGCGAGGGTGCCCTCCAGCTCCGCGACGCTCGTCGCGGGCGCCTTGCCGTGGAGGTTCGCGCTCGTGAGGGCGACAGGAGCGCCGATCCGGCGGCAGAGCGCGCGCACGAAGGGTTGGTCGGGCACGCGAAAGCCCACCGATCCGTCGGCGGCGCGGTAGGCCTCCGGCACGTTCTCGGAGGCGTCGAGGACGAGCGTGAGCGCGCCCGGCCAGAAGCGCTCGGCGAGGCGCCTCGCCCAGGGCCGCACGCCCCTCGCGAAGCGGGCGAGATCGGCGGGATCGCCGAGCACGAGCGGAAGCGTCTGGGCGAGATCGCGGCCCTTGAGCTCGAAGACCTTGGCGAGGCCGGGGTTATCCGCCGTGGCGGCGCAGCCGATCCCGTAGACGGAATCGGTGGGCACGACGATCACGCCGCCGTCTTCGAGCACGGCCGCGGCCCCATCGAGGGCGGCACGTTCTGCGGGGTCGCCCGCCGCGAGTGCGATCACCCGGGCGCCTTCCATGGCCGATCTCACGCTCCGAGGGCCCGGCGGGCGATGAGGAATCGTGGGCGGCCGGTGAGGTCGCGCTCCACGCGCACGGCTTCGAAGGCACGCCCGCCCGCGGCATCGCGCACGGATTCCACGAGCTCGGTGGCCTCGTCGGCGTGCCCCTCGAAGAGCTCGAGGGCGAGGACGCCTCCCGGGGCGAGCCACGCGGGCGCCCCCTCCACGAGGCGCCGGATGAGATCGAGCCCGTCTTCGCCGCCGTCGAGCGCGCGGCGCGGCTCGTGGTCGCGTACCTCGCGCGGGAGCTCGTCCACGACGGCGCTCGGCACGTAGGGCGGGTTGGAGACGATGAGGTCGAAGCCTCCGCGAAGCGCCTCGCCAAGCGGCGAGAACAGATCGCCTTCGAGCACGCCCACGCGATCCTCGAGCTCGATCGCGGAGACGTTCCCCCTCGCGAGCGCGACGGCCTCGGGCGAGACGTCCACGGCCCACACCCGCGCGTCTTTCCGCTCGGAGGCGATGGCGCACGCGATGCAGCCCGTGCCCGTGCAGAGATCGAGCACGCGCGGCTCGCCGGAGGCCGGCCCCGCGCCCCCGCCGAGCTCGGCCAGCGCGAGCTCCACCAGAAGCTCGGTCTCCGGGCGCGGGATGAGGACGCCCGGCTCGCAGGCGATCTCGAGCGCGCGGAAGGGCGCGCTCCCCGTGATGTACTGGAGCGGCTCGCCCGCGGCCCGCTTGGCGCACGCGGCCATCAATTGGAAGCGTTTCCCGAGCTCGAGGTGCTCGTCGGCGCGCGCGTAGAGCTCGGCGCGGGTGCAACCCGCCACCCACTCGACGAGCCATTCGGCGGAGAGCTCGGCGTGCTCGTCGCCCGCCCCCGCGAGGACGCGCTCGCACTCGAGGAGCGCCTCCCGAAGGCTCGTCCCCGCCGCCACGAGGGCTCCCCGCCCCTAGACCGCGGCCGCGAGGCGCTCGGCGCGATCGGCCGCCGCGAGGGCGTCGATGACGCTCGGGAGCGTGTCGCCGAGGAGGACGCCGTTGTAGGTGCCGTTGAAGCCGACCCGGTGATCGGTCACGCGATCCTGGGGCTGGTTGTAGGTGCGGATCTTCTCCGAGCGGTTGCCGTGGCCGATCTGGCTCTGGCGCTCCGCGCCGAGCTCGGCCTGCTGGCGCTCGAGCTCGCGCTCGTAGAGCCTGGCGCGGAGCATCTGCATGCAGACCTCGCGGTTTTGGATCTGCGAGCGCTGGTCCTGGGACTGCACCACGGTGTTCGTGGGGAGGTGCGTGATGCGCACGGCGGAGTACGTCGTGTTCACGCACTGGCCGCCGGGCCCGCTCGCGCAATATGTGTCGATCCGCAGCTCGGAGGGGTCGATCTGGATGTCGATCTCATCCGCCTCGGGCAGCACCGCCACGGTGGCCGTGCTGGTTTGGATGCGGCCCTGGCTCTCGGTCTTCGGCACGCGCTGGACGCGATGCACGCCGCTCTCGTATTTCATGATCGAGTAGACGCGGTCGCCCGTGACCTTGAACTCGATGGTCTTGAAACCGCCGGCCTCGGAGGGCGAGCTCGAGAGCACCTCCACCTTCCAGCCGCGCATCTGGGCGAAGCGCTCGTACATCTTGAAGAGGTCGCCCGCGAAGATGGCCGCCTCGTCGCCGCCCACGCCGGCGCGGATCTCGACGATGGTGTCTTTGGCGTCGTTCGGGTCGCCGGGGATGAGCATCGCCTTGATCTCGTCCTCGAGGGCGGGGAGGATGGCCTCGTTGGCCTCGATATCGCTCTGGAGCAGGGCCTTCGCCTCGGGATCGGTCTCCTCGTGCAGGAGCTCCTTTGCGGCCTTGATGTCGTCGAGGGCGGAGAGGTAGGTCTGCGCGCGCTCGACGAGCGGCGCCTGGGCGGCATGTTCCTTCGCCAAGCGGGCATACTCCTGAGGGTCGTTGTAGACCGCGGGATCGGAGAGCTTGGCGGTGAGCTCCGCGTAGGCGTCGAGCAGCTTTTGGAGTTTGTCGTCCATACCTCGCCCTTTCTGAGGAGAACCGACCTTTCATACTAGCATGGGCCCGTGCCGGGCCCTCGCCCGAGAGACACTCTGTGCGCAATCGTGAAGGGATCGCCATGGCCATCGAAATCGCCAAGCCCCTGCCCATCCGCCTCGGGAACCGCTACCTCTATACCCTCACGAGCTACGAGCCCGTGAGGGTGGAGGTCACGGTGGAGCGCCCGAGCGACGCCGAGGTGGAGCTCACCCTGGAATCGCTCGCCGCGGACGCCGGCGCCGCGCCCGAGGACGTCACCGACGAGTGGGTGCGCACGCACATCGGCGCCCCCTCCGTCGACGAGCTCAAGGCCTCGCTCGTGCGCGAGCGCGAGCGCGCCGTGGCGGCCCGCGCCGACGAGACGCGCCTGAGCCGCGCCGTGGCCAAGCTCGCCGAACGGCTCGGCCAGAAGGTGCCGGACGACGAGGTGGCGCGCTATCGTTCCCTGCTCCTGCGCACGAACGAGCTGGATGCCGGGGCCCTCGGGCTCTCGCTCGACGATCTCCTGCGCCAGCTCGGCACGAGCCGCGCGGAGTTCGAGCGCAACCTCGACGCGCAGGCCACGACCATGGCCGAGCACGACGCGGCGCTCTCGGCCTTCGCCTCGGAGCGCAAGCTCACGGTGGATGAGAGCGAGATCCCCTACCTCGTCGGCGGCGACCCCGCTCGCGCCCGCCAACTCGTCGAGCAGGCGAAGCGCGCGGGCACGCTCGAGGATCTGCGCGCCCAGTGCCTCACGTCGAAGGCCGCGCGCGTCGTGGCCGCCGAGGCCACGTGCGTCTACGTCGACGAGACGCCGGAAGAGGCCGCCGCGCGCCTGCAGTCCATGCGCGACGCGCTCTCCGCCATCCGCGAGCGCGGCACGCAAGAGAGCGCGCCCGCATCCTCGAAGGACGCGGGCGACGGACCGAATTTGCATTTGGTGTAGGGGGTTAGGCCTCGGGAGCAGCCTCGGGCTCGGCGGCTTCGGGAGCCGGGGCGGCCTTCTCGTCGGCGATGGCCGGAGCGGCCTCGGGAGCCTCGGCGGCGATGGCGCCGCCCTCGAGCTCGGCCTTCTCGGCCGCCGTCTTCGCGGCTTCCTCGGCGAGGCGCTTCTGCTTCTCCTGCTCCGCGGCGAACGCCTTGGCGCGGGCGGCCTTCTCGGCGGCACGGCTCTGGGCCTTCTCGCGACGCTGGGCGTCGGCCTTGGCGGCGTTCTCGGCGCGCGCGGCCTTCGCGGCGGCCTCGCGCTTGAGCTGGTTCTCGGCGGCGCTGCCGAACTTGTTGGCGAAGCGCTGGACGCGACCGCCGGTGTCGACGAGCTTCTGGGTGCCCGTGTAGAACGGGTGGCACTTGTTGCAGAGGTCGAGGGTCATGGTGGGCACGGTGGCACGCGTGGTCCACGTGTTTCCGCAGCTACAGCGGACGGTGCACTCCATGTACTCAGGATGGATGCCGGGCTTCATGGGTTTCCTTTCCTTCTGCCTTGGTTTCCGACCAAGGCGAAACCCCGAGATGATAGCACGGGAATCGCCCCCCGCCCATCGAAGTTGGTGCACACTGGTCGCCGTCAACAATCGTCCACAGGAGGCGCGATGTTCCTCGCCGTCGACGTCGGAAACAGCCAGACCACCTTCGCCCTCTTGGACGACGCGGGCAAGACCGTGGCCATCTGGCGCTGCAAGAGCGACCCCAAGGAGACGAGTGACGAGCTGGAGCTGCGTCTTCGCGGCTACCTCGCCATGGGCGGCTTCGCCGTGGCCGGCGTGGAGCGCGCGGCCGTCGCCGCGGTGGTGCCCGTGCTCGAGCGCGGCTGGCTGAGGGCCCTGGGACGCCTCGTCCCGCGCGTCGACGCCATTCGCCCGAACATGGAGGCGCCGGTCGCCGTGGCGATTCCTCGGCCCGAGACCCTCGGCGCCGATCGCCTCGCCAACGCCGTGGCCGCGCTCGAGCGCTACGGGGCGCCGGTGCTCGTGGTGGATTTCGGCACGGCGACGAACATCGACGTCGTCGACGCCGAGCGCCGCTTCGTGGGCGGCGTCATCTCGCCCGGCCTCATGATCTCGGCCGAAGCGCTCTTCGCGCGCGCCGCCAAGCTCGCGAACGTGGCCATCGAGTGTCCGACCCACGCGATCGGCGGCACGTCGGAGGAGGCCCTCCAGGCCGGCCTCGTCATGGGCGCGGCCGCCGAGGCGGAGGGCCTCGTGGCGCGCATCCGCGCGGAGCTCGGCGCTCCGGACTGCCCCGTGGTGGCCACGGGCGGCCTCGCGCGCACGGTGAGCCGGGCCACGGAGTGCTTCACCGCCGTGGACGGCGACCTCACGCTCCGCGGGATCCGGCTCCTCGCGTTGGGGCAACGGTCGGATTCGTAGGCGAGCTCGCCGCCTACGAATCCAACCATTCGAGTTCGCCGAGGTCGGCCCGCACGATGCCGATGCGCTCCTCGCGCGGCACCACGGAGAGCCCGAAGGCCGCGAGGTAGCGCTCGGGGTCGGGCATGAGGTCCTCCATCGGCACGAGCACGAAGTCGCGCTCGAGGAGGCCCGGGTGCGGCAGCATGAGCCGCGAGCCGGCGGAGCGTTCGTCCTCGTAGAAGACGAGGTCGAGGTCGATCGTGCGCGGCTGCGGGCCGGAGGCGCCGGGCCTGCGGATGCGCCCGAGGGTGCGCTCGATCTCGAGCAGGTGCCCGAGGAGCACACGCGGCTCGAGCTCGGTGCGGATCTCGCAGACGGCGTTGGCCACGGGGGTGGCGATGCCGAGGGCCGGGTCGCTCTCGTAGGCGTTCGACACGGCGAAGACGCAGGTCATGGGCAGCTCGTCGATGAGCTTCACGGCGCGAGCGAGGTAGCCCACGCGATCGCCCACGTTGGAGCCGAGCGAGATGAAGGCCCGCGAGATGGACTGCGTGGAGATGGCGCGCCAGGCGTCGAGCGCCTGGACGAGCGAGGCCACGTCGTGGGTCCGCACGATGCGCGCGCCCGCCTCCACGGCCGCGAGCGCCACGCCGAGGCTGGCCGCGTCGCGATCGGCCGGCGCCGCGACGCCGGAGACGGCGCCCACGAAGCGCTTGCGCGAGACGGCGCAGACGAGCGGGTAGCCCATGGAGACCATCTGGCCCACGGCGCGGCAGATGATGACGTCCTCGTCGACCGTGGTGCCGAAGCCGCAGCCGGGGTCGAGCGCGATGCGCTCGGCCTCCACGCCCTCGCGGCGCAGGATGCGGGCCTGGTCGCCCAGAAAGCCCATCACCTGGCGCATGACCGGCGCCGATTCGGGCATGGGGAAGCGGCGGTTCAGAGGGCGGTGCACCCCCAAGATCCCCGAGGTGCGCGCTCCGTCGTCGGCCATGAGCGCGACGAGCGGATCCCCATCCTTTGGCTCGGGCTCGATCTCGGGCAAGTCGGGGAAGAGCGATTGATCGGGTTCCTCGACCTCGGGCGCGTGGGCGCGCGGATCGGTGTCGAGGTAGGCGCGACGGCGCCGTGCACCGGGAACGGAGCGGTTCTTCGCCATCACGGAGCGGCAGACGACGAGGCCGCAGTCGGTCTCGGCGGCCATGGCCACCATGGCCGGGTCGATGAAGCCGGTGACGTCGTTCACGATGTGGGCGCCGAGGCGGCAGCAGAGCTTGGCCGTGGCCGCATGGCGCGTGTCGACGGAGACGATGGCGCCCGCGGCGAGGAGCTCGCGGACGACGCCGACGATGCGCGCCGACTCCTCCTCGGGCGTGAGCGCCACGAAGCCGGGGCGCGTGGACTCGCCGCCCACGTCGATGATGTCGGCGCCGGCATCGAGGAGCTCGTAGGCCTTGGAGAGCGCCGCCTTCTGGTCGAAGGCCTCGCCCCCGTCGGAGAAGGAATCGGGCGTGACGTTCACCACGCCCATCACGCGCGGCCGCTCGAGCGAGAGCTCCGCGCTGCCGATATGCCAGATCGTCTCGTTGCGTCGAGTCATCGCATTCCTCCTCGGGCGTGCGGCCCGAGGCGGGCCGCGACGGGCGGCGACCCGTCTAGCCTAACCCCTCGGGAAGCTTCCTAGAGCCCGGAGGCCCGACCGTCGAAGATGAGCTTCATCGCCTCGGCGCGCGTGGCGGCGTTTCGGGCGAAGCCCCCGCGCACGGCGGAGGTGGTGGTCACGGCGCCCGGCTTGCGCACGCCGCGCATGGTCATGCAGAGGTGCTCGGCTTCCATCACCACGAGGACGCCGAGCGGATGGAGCGCCTCGTCCACCGCGTCGGCCACCTGCGAGCAGAGCCGTTCCTGGAGCTGGAGGCGCTTCGCGTAGACGTCCACGGTGCGCGCGAGCTTGGAGATGCCGCACACGCGCCCGCTCTCTCCCGGGATGTAGGCCACGTGGGCCGAGCCGAAGAAGGGCAGCAGATGGTGCTCGCAGAGGGAGAAGAAGGGGATGTCGCGGACGACGACGATGTCGTGGCACGCGGCGTCGAAGCTCACCTCGAAGAGCTCGGAGGCGTCTTGGCGCATGCCGGCGAGGCACTCCCCCATCGCCCGGGCCACGCGCTTCGGCGTGTCGACGATGCCCTCGCGGGTGAGATCCTCGCCCACCCCCTCGAGGATGAGGCGGACGCCCTCCTCGATGCGCCGGGTGTCCATGGCTCAGCCCTCCTCGGCGGCCGCGGGCGCGGGGTCGATGAGCACGCGGCGATCCTCGAGCACGTGCACGCGCCCCTCGGCGAAGAGCTGGATCGTGGCCGGGAGCAGCCGGTGCTCGACCTCGTGGATGCGCGCCTCGAGCGCCTCCACCGTCTCGCCCTCGAGGATGCGCACCGGCTCCTGGGCGACGATGGGGCCCGCGTCGTAGTCCTCGTTGGCGATGTGCACCGTCACGCCGGTGACCTTCACGCCGCGACGCCAGGCGTCCTCGATGCCGTGGGCGCCGGGGAAGCTCGGCAGGAGCGCCGGGTGGAGGTTCACCACGCGGTCGGGCCAGGTGAGGAGGATCGCGAGGCCCACCTTGCGCATGTAGCCGGCGAGCACCACGAGTTCGACGCCCGCGCGCTTGAGCTCGGTGGCGATCACCTGGTCGGCGACGCCGGGCTCGGCGTAGAGATCCTTGGAGATGGTGAGCGTGGGGATGCCGGCGGCGTTCGCGCGCTGGAGCCCGTGGGCGTCGGCGCGCGAGGAGACGACGAGCTCGATCTCGGCGTCGAGCGCGCCCGCGGCGATCTCGTCGATGAGCGCCTGGAGGTTCGTGCCGCTGCCGCTGATGAGGACCCCGAGTTTGAGGCTCATGCGTAGACCACCTTTCCCGAGCCCTTGACCACGTGTCCGATGGGGAAGGGGGCGAGCCCGTGGCGCCGCAGCGCGGTCACCACCTCGGCCTCATCCGCGGGCGAGCAGGCGAGCGCCATGCCGACGCCCATGTTGAAGGTCTTCCACGCCTCCTCGGCAGAGAGCCGCGCCGCCTCGCAGACGACGGAGATGACGGGCGGAACGCGCCAGCCGGGCGTGCCCCCGCCCCACGCGACCTCGGCGTCGAGATCGCACGGCAGGAGCCGGTCGAGGTTCTCCGTGATGCCGCCGCCCGTGATGTGGGCGAGCGCGTGGATGGGCGCGCCCTCGGCGAGCACCTCCACGAGCGGCTTCGCGTAGATGACGGTGGGGGCGAGGAGCGCGTCGGCGAGCGAGGCGCCGTCGAGATCGGCGCGCGGCTCCTCGAGCTCCTCGTCGGAGAGACGATCGGTGAGGGCGGCGCGCACGAGCGAATAGCCGTTGGAGTGGATGCCCGAGGAGGGCAGGCCGATGAGCACGTCGCCCTCCCGGACCCGCGCGGGGCCGAGGAGCCTCGCCTCGTCCACGGCGCCCACGCAGAAGCCGGCGAGATCGTAGTCGCCCGCGGCCATGACGCCCGGATGCTCGGCCATCTCGCCGCCGATGAGGGCGCAGCCGGCGAGCTCGCAGCCCTTCGCGATGCCGCCGACGATCCGCGCCATCTGGGGCGCCTCGAGCTTGCCGATGGCCACGTAGTCGAGGAAGAAGAGCGGCTCGGCGCCGCAGACGACCACGTCGTCGGCGCACATGGCCACGAGGTCTTGCCCCACGCCCTCGGGGCGGCCGAGGCGCTGGGCGAGCGCGAGCTTCGTGCCCACGCCGTCGGTGGAGGAGACGAGGATCGGATGCTCCATGGAGGCGAGCACGGCGCCGTCGAAGAGGCAGCCGAAGCCGCCGAGGCCCTCGAGCACGCCGGGGCGGGAGGTCTTGGCCACGGCGTCTTTGATGGCGTCCACCGCGCGGGCGCCCTCCGCCGTGTCAACCCCGGCGTCGGCGTAAGTGAACTCGCGGGCCTCGCCCCCAACGCTCATAGCACGCCCTCCTTCTTCGCCACGGCACGGGCGAGTTCCTCGATGCTCATCTGCAGGCTCGCCGAGCGCCTCGAGAGGTGCTTCGGCTCGAAGCCCTCGAGGAAGCTCCCCTCGGAAAACGTCGGCGGGATCTCCACCGGGTATTCGCCGGTGAAGCAGGCGGCGCAGTGGCCGGCGCTCCTCGGGCAGGCGGCGAGGAGGCCGCCCACGGAGAGGAAGGCGAGCGAATCCGCGCCGATCTCCTCGCGGATGCCCTCGACGGAGAGGTTCGCGGAGATGAGCTGGTCTTGGGTGGCGGTGTCGATGCCGTAGAAGCACGGCCACGTGACCTCGGGGGAGTTGATGCGCACGTGGACCTCGACCGCCCCCGCCTCGCGGCAGAGGCGCACGATCTGGCCCATGGTCGTGCCGCGGACGATGGAATCGTCCACGAGCACCACGCGCCGGCCGGTGAGCACGTCGGCGAGCGCGCTCAGCTTGAGCTTCACGCCGAGCTCGCGAAGTTCCTGATCGGGCTGGATGAAGGTACGCGCCACGTAGCGGTTCTTGATGAGGCCCGTCTTCACCGGCAGCCCCGAGGCCTGCGCGAAGCCCTCGGCGCCGGGAAGGCCCGAATCCGGCACGCCGACCACGATGTCGGCCGAGGCCGGGGCCTCCTGCGCGAGCCGCCCGCCCATGGCGAAGCGCGTGGAGAAGACCGAGCGGCCGTTCACCACGGAATCGGGGCGCGAGAAGTAGACCTGCTCGAAGATGCAGCTCGCGGGCACCGCCGGCGGCAGGCCCTGCATCGTCTTGAGCCCGGAATCGGAGATGCGGATGATCTCGCCCGGGGCCACGTCGCGCACGTAGCGCGCGCCCACCATCTCGAGCGCGCACGTCTCGCTCGCCACGACCCAGCCGCGATCGCGCCCGAGCTCGCCGAGGACGAGCGGGCGGATGCCGTTCGGGTCGCGGAAGGCGTAGAGCGCGTTCTCGCGGATGAGCGCCATGGCGTAGGCGCCCTGGATGAGCCGCATCGTGCGGGCGATGCCGTCGCGGATGCGGTGCGTCTTCTGGGTGTAGTAGCCGATGAGCTTCGTGGCCACCTCGGTGTCGGTGGTGGAGCGGAAGCCGATGTTGCGCCTTGCGAGCTCGTCGCGAAGGCCCTCGGTGTTCACGAGCGTGCCGTTGTGCGCGAGCGCGATGATCACGTCGTCGATGGCCGAGAGGTGCGGCTGGGCGCCCTCCCAATCCTTGGCGCCGCTCGTGCCGTAGCGCACGTGGCCGAGGGCGGTCTTGCCCTGGAGCGCGGCGAGGTCGGCCTCGGAGAAGACCTGCTCCACGAGGCCGAGGTCCTTGCGGATGAGCACGGTGGATCCGTCGCCCACGGCGATGCCGGCGCTCTCCTGCCCGCGGTGCTGCAGGGCGCGGAGGCCGAAGTAGGTGAGGCGCGCGACGTCGGAGCCGGGAGCCCAGACGCCGAAGACGCCGCACTCGTCGTGGAGTTTGTCGATGTCTTGCACCAACTCCCCCTTCATGCCTGGGCGCGGGCCCGGGCGGCCTCGCCGGCGGGCACGCTCACCAAGAGCGTACGCCCATTGTCCTCTTCGTAGCTGCAGGTGGAGAGCGTGAGCACGTGGCTCGCGGCGGAGACGAGGGTCCGGGCGTCGGCGGCCTTGGCCGGGGCCTTCTCCACCAGCGCCTGCAGGTAGGCGTGGAAGTCGTCCTCGCTCGGCCACGTGAAGGCGCGCACGTTCTCGTCCGTGCCCACGGTGCGATAGCAGAGCAGGGGCACGAGCTGCGTGGCCCCCTCGCGCGTGACGTACCAGAGGAGCCCGAGCTCGTCGAAGGCGCCCTGGTCGTCGAGCTCGGCGATGGGCGCGAACATGGATCCGTTCTGCAGGTGGTGGCCGTAGACGAGCGTCTGCTCGTCCACGAGCCCCGGGTTCGCGTTGTCGCAGTCGAGGAACACCTGCCCGCCGATGCCCCACTCGCCCTCGGCCGTGGTGTTGAGGTAGTACTCGTTGTCCTCAGCCTGGTAGATGGGGTAGTTGATGCTCGTGCCCGGCACCTGGAGCCACGCGCACACGTTCGGATCGACCGCCTCCAGGGCGGCCCAATCCACGACGGGCGCCCCGTTCGGGTCGTCGGAAAGCGCGACGTAGGCCTGGAGCTCGGCGTTCAGCGAGTCCTGCGCGGCGTACTTCGAGAAGGCGTCCGCGAAGAGCCACGCGGCGCACGCGATGAGCGCCGCCGCGACGCCGATGAGCGCTGCGGGAAGCCAGCGTGCGCGAAGGGGCGCGCCTGCTGACGCCGGGATGCGGGGTTTCGCGCCGCGGGGGCGCGCGTCGCGGGGACGCGCGCCACGCCGGCGTCCTTCCACGGGTGCCGGGGCGGGCTGGCTCGGCGCGGCCATGTGCCTCGGGCTCGACATCAAGCTCGGGCCATCTCCTCTTTGAGCCGGCGCATCCGCGCGCGCACCTCGGGATGCGCGGCGCCCACGATCTGCGCCGCGAGCAGGGCGGCGTTGCGCGCGCCGTTGATGGCCACCGAGGCCACGGGCACGCCGGGCGGCATCTGCACGATGGAGAGCAGGGAATCGAGCCCGCCGAGGTCGCTCGTCTTCATCGGCACGCCGATGACGGGGAGCACCGTCTGCGCGGCCACGACGCCGGGCAGCGCGGCGGCCTTGCCCGCGGCGGCGATGATGACCTCGAGCCCGCGCTCCTCCGCGGAGTGCGCCCAGGCAGCCACCTTGGCGGGCGCGCGGTGGGCGCTCGCGACGATGAGGTCATAGGGGATGCCGAGGCCGTCGAGCTCGCCCAGGCAGGGCGCCATGGCATCCTCATCGGACGTCGACCCGAGGATGATCCCGACGAGCGGCTGTTCCATGGTGCTCCCTTCCCCGTGCGCGAAGTCGAGGCATTCGATGAATCAGTATAGGGGTATGATCTAACGGCTTTTGATGATCCGAACCTCGAAGGAGGTTCCACCATGCAAAATCCCGAGACCCTTCGGCTCTTCGAGCGCACGGGCGCCGTCATCCCGCGCGTCGCCTGCGTGCACGACCTCTGCGGCTACGGTAAGTGCTCGCTCGGCGTGGCCATCCCCGTGCTCTCCGCCGCGGGCTGCGACGCCTGCCCGCTTCCCACCTCGCTCTTCTCGGCGCACACGCGCTTCCCGACGTTCTACATGTTCGACACGACGCCCATGCTCGAGGGCTATCTCGACGCCTGGCGCGAGGAGGGCATCGAGCTCGACGCCGTCTACTCCGGTTTCCTCGGCGCGGCCGAGCAGGTCGCCTCCATCAAGCGGCTCTACGCCGAGCACCCGCGGGCCCTGCGCGTCGTGGACCCGGTGATGGGCGACGGCGGGCAGGTCTACCCCACCTACACCCCCGAGCTCTGCGACGCCATGCGCGGCCTCGTGGAGGGCGCCGACCTCCTCACGCCGAACCTCACCGAGGCCTCGATCATCACGGGCATCCCCTACGCGGGCCAAAACGTCGACGACGACTACGTTGACTCCCAGCTCGAGGCCCTGGTGGCCGCCGGCGCGAAGGTGGTCGTGCTGAAGGGCGTCACCCGCGAGGACGGCCTCATCAGAAACTACGTCGCGGGCGCCGATCTCGAGCGCGCCGAGGTGGCGGGCGAGCTCCTGCCCTTCATGCTCCACGGCACGGGCGACCTCTACGCCTCCGCGCTCCTGGGCGCCGTCCTCTGCGGCAAGCCGCTCCTCGAGGCGGTGGGGTTCGCGAGCGTCTTCGTGCGCCACGCGATGGCCTTCACGCCCACGCAGCCCGATTTCGAGGTCCGCGGCGTCTCCTTCGAGCCGCTCTTGGGCGAGGTGGCCGCGCTCGTGCCCGAGGCGGCGAAGGCCGAGGCCTAGCGCTCGGGCGCCCCGGGGAAGGTGACGAGCGTCGGCGTGTCGGCGCCCGTTATGAGCTCCTTCAGACGCGCCGTCATATCGGCGTCGATGCCCGTGATGGAGCAGGTGAGCGCGATGTCGCCCGCGTCGGTGACCTGCTTCGTCCAGGTGAACGTGGCGAAGGGGCGCACCTGCCCCGCCGGCTCGAGGAAGTCGAAGAGCGTGGCGTGGAGGAGGTTGCCCGCGTCGTCCACGTGGACGTTCACGCGGTAGGTGACCTCGTTGATGCTCGGGTTCATGAGCGCGTTCACGGCGAGCGCGGCGGCTTGGATCTGGCTCGCGGCAAGGGCCTCCACCTCGGTGGCGTAGCGGGTGTCGATGACGGAGACCTCGATGCGCCCGGTGGCCTGGTCGGCCTCCTGCACGGTGAAATCCTGCGGGAACTGCGTGAAGCCGCTCCCCCACTCCACGCCGTCGGTGAGCGCCACCGTGACGGTGTGGAGGTTCGCCTCGCGCGCGAGCGCGGCGGTGGCGTCGCGGCGGACGCAACCGGCGGAGTACTGCGTGAGCACGATCACGGCCACGAAGCCGAGCACGAGGAGGATCGAGGCGCGGGCCATGACCGTGCCGACGTTGGAGCCGGAGGGGTCGACGCCCGAGAGCGGGTCCACCGTGCGCCCCACGCCGAAGAGCCGCCGGCTCTGGCGTTCGCGCTCGGCCTCTGCGGCGTTCGCATGGCCGGTCTCGTCGACGGTGGCGAAGAGCGCCTCGGCCTCGTCGGCGGAAAGCGGCTTACGCCTCGCCACGGCGCCCACCTCCCGAAGCGGCGCCCGCGAGGGTCGGCTCGCGCTCCGGCGCCCCGTCCGCGGCCCCATCCGCCGGCGCATCGCCCTCACCCGTCATCCCCTCGACGTACATGGCCTGGTAGCGCGCGTAGAGCCCGCCCTTTTCCATGAGCTCCTCGTGCGTGCCCATCTCCACCACGCGCCCGCCGTCAAGGGCGCAGATCACATCCGCGAAGCGGATGGTGGAGAGCCGGTGGGCGATGATGAGGGTCGTGCGCCCGGAGGCGAGCTCGAAGAGGGAGCGTTGCACCGCCCGCTCGCTCTCGTTGTCGAGCGCGCTCGTGGCCTCGTCGAGCACGAGGATCTTCGGATCCTTCAGGAAGACCCGCGCGATGGCGATGCGCTGGCGCTGGCCGCCCGAGAGGTGCGAGCCGCGCTCGCCCACCCGCGTGCCGTAGCCCTCGGGAAGCGACGCGATGTAGCCGTGGATCTGCGCGCGCTTGGCCGCCTCCACCACCTCCTCGAAGGTGGCGTCGGGGCGCCCGTAGGCGATGTTCTCGGCGATGGTGCCGTTGAAGAGGTAGACGTCCTGCTGGACGATGCCGATGGCCTGGCGCAGACTCTCCTGCGTGACGCTTCGCACGTCCTGGCCGTCGATCGCGATGGAGCCTGCGTCCACGTCGTAGAAGCGCGGCAGGAGCGCGCACGTGGTGGACTTCCCGGCGCCCGAGGGCCCCACGAGCGCGTAGGTGGTGCCGGGCGCGAGCTCGAGCGTGAGCCCGTTCAGCACCGGCTCGCCCGGCTGGTAGGAGAAGTGCACGTCGCGGTAGCTGATGGCGCCGGCCGAGACCTCGAGGGGCTTTGCGTCCGGCGCGTCCTCCACGTCGGGCCTCGTCGCGAGGATCTCGAGGAAGCGCGCGAAGCCGGCGCGGGCCTTCTGGAAGGTCTCGGTGAAGTTGATGAGGGTCTCCACCGGCGAGACGAAGAGGCTCACATAGAGGGCGTAGGTGGCGAGGTCGGTCACGTTCATGAGCCCGCGCGCCACGAGGTAGCCGCCGAGCACGATGATGATCGTGTAGAGGATCCCCGAGAGGAGCGCGGCCATCGCCTGGTAGGAGCCCATGGCGCCGTACATGCGCGCCTTCGAATCGAGGAACGCGTCGTTCGAGCTCCGGAACTTCTCCCGCTCGAGGCGCTCGTTGGCGAAGCTCCTCACCACGCGCGTGCCGGCGAGCGAATCGGAGAGCTGCACGTTCACGCCGGCGATCTTTTGCCGGTTGTCGTCGAAGACCTCGCGCATCTTCGCGTTCGCGTGGAAGTTCCACGCCACGAGCACCGCCGTGACCGCGGCCATGGCGGCCGCGAGCTGCCAGTTGATGGAGAACATGATGGCGAAGGAGCCGCAGATCTCGAGCCCGCAGATGATGGCGAACTCGGGGCCGTGGTGGGCGGCCTCGGAGATGTCGAAGAGGTCGTTCACGAGGCGGCTCGTGAGATCGCCCGTGTCGTGCTCGTCGAAGTAGGAGAACGAGAGCCGCTCGTATTGGTCGAAGAGGTCCTCGCGCATGGCGCTCTCGATGCGCGCGCCCATGATGTGGCCCCACTTGGAGACGAACCACTTGCAGACGTAGCGCACGAGGTAGAGGGCGATGAGCCCGGCGCAGATCATCCAGAGCGCGCCGAGGATGCGCTCGGGGCCCTCTTGGAAGAGCCCGTCGGCGAGCGTACGCAGGATGAGCGGGAAGGCGAGGTCGCAGAGCGTGAGGACGATGGCGCAGGCGGTGTCGGCCCAGAAGAGCGCGAGCTGCGGCCGGAAGTAGCCGAAGAACGTGGCCCAGGGGCCCCTCTCGCGCCTCGCCTCGCCCATGCGGCGCTACGCCTCGGCCTCGGGGCCCGCCGCGCCCTCCACGCTCTCCACGACCACCTCGGCGGCGAGCGTGTCGAGCGGCTCTCCGGGGGCGAGGCGCCTCGAGATGGCGTCGAGCGCGAGGGCGCCCACGACGGTCTTGGCGTCTTCCACCTGCCCGTCGAGCACGGCGTCCACGAACTCCCCCACGGGCACCACGTCCACGTTCAAAAACTCGTCCTCGTCGGGGTGGCTCGCGCCGCGGGTGAGGCCCGTGGCGAGGTAGAGGTGGATGAGCTCGTCGGAGAAGCCGACGGAGGTGGCGATGGTGAGGATGCGCGCCATGGAGGCGGCCTCGAGGCCCGTCTCCTCGGCGAGCTCGCGCTGTGCCGCACAGAGGGGGTCCTCGCCGGGGTCGAGCTTTCCGGCGGGGATCTCCACGGTCACGCGGTCGAGGGCCACGCGGTACTGGCGCACGAGGTAGATCGCACCGTCGTCGGTGACGGCGAGCACGGCCACGGCGCCCGGGTGCCGCACGACGTCGCGCTCGGCGGGGGCGCCCGAGGGAAGCGTCACGTCGATGCGGTCCACGTCGAAGATGAGGCCGGCATAGCGCGGGGCCTCGCCCACGATGTGCTCCTCGAGCGAGGCGTCTCCGGGGGCGTCTCCTCCGCGCACGAAGCCGGGCTCGGGCTCCGGCTCGAGGGGCACGGCCTCGGCCGCGCCTCCCGCGGCGGCCGCGGCTTGCGCCGGGCGCTCGTCAAACGGGTTCGCGTTCCTCACTCGTCCCAGGCCTCCTTCGAGCGCATGGCGCGATGGCCGATGTCGCGGCGAAGCGTCTTTCCCTCGAAGTCGATGAGATCGGCCGCTTGATAGGCGAGCTCGCGGGCCTCCTCGAAGCTCGGCGCCTGGGCCGTGACGTCGATCACGCGCCCGCCCGCCGTGAGGAGCGCGCCCGCCGCGTCCAGCTTCGTGCCGGCGTGGAAGACCGTGACGCCGGGCAGCGCCTCGGCCTCCTCGACGCCCGTGATGAGCTTGCCCGTCTCGTAGGAGCCGGGGTAGCCGGCGCTCGTGAGCACGACGGAGACCGCCCAATCGCTATCCCAGCGGATCATCGAGGGATCGAGCGTGCCCGTGGCGCACGCCCAGAGCACCTCGACGAGGTCGCAGTCCATGCGCGGGAGCACCACCTGGGTCTCCGGGTCGCCGAAGCGGCAGTTGAACTCGAGGACCTTGGGGCCCTCCTCGGTGAGCATGAAGCCGCCGTAGAGGCAGCCGACGTAGGGGCTCCCGGCCCTCGCCATCTCGGCCACGACGCGCTCGTTCACGGCCACCATCTCGGTGACGTCGGCCTCGCTCGCCACGGGCACGGGGGAATAGACGCCCATGCCGCCCGTGTTCGGGCCCACGTCGCCCTCGAGGGCGCGCTTGTGGTCCTGCGAGGTGGCGAGCGCCACGACCGTCGAACCGTCCGTGAGGGAGAGGAGCGAGCACTCGGGGCCCGAGAGGCGCTCCTCCACGACGACGACCGCTCCGGCCTCGCCGAAGGCGCCGTCGAAGCAGGCGCGGATGGCCTCCTCGGCCTCCTCCGCGCTCGACGCCACCACGACGCCCTTGCCGCCGCAGAGCCCGTCGGCCTTGACGACGCAGCCGCCCTCGAACTCGCGCGCGAAGGCGCAGGCCTCCTCGGCCGAGGTGAAGCTCTCCCAGCGCGCCGTGGGCACGTCGGCGGCCTCCATGACCTCCTTGGCGAAGGTCTTCGAGCCCTCGAGGCGCGCGGCCTGGGCCGAGGGGCCGAAGACCTTGATGCCCGCGGCGCGGCAGACATCGGCGACGCCCGCCACGAGCGGGGCCTCGGGGCCCACGACCACGAGGTCGATGGCGTGCTCCTTCGCGAAGGCGGCTACCGCGGCGCCGTCCTCGATCGCGAGGTCGACGTTTCTCGCGAGGTTCGCGGTGCCGCCGTTTCCGGGCGCAGCCCAGAGCTCGCCCAGCGTGGGCGAGGCGGCGAGCTTCACGAGGATGGCGTGCTCACGCCCGCCCGATCCGAGGACGAGGACGTTCTTCTTGGCAGCGCTGGCGCACATGGCAATTCCCCTCTTTCGCCGGCGACCTTCGCCCGGGCGCTCCCGGCGCCCGAGAAAAGGCCTACACCGGATTCGGCACCAATCTGGGCAGCTCGTCTCCGAGCAAGAGATAGCTTTCGGGCACGTAGGCGAGGCCGAAGCCGCCGAGCCCCGCGCGAAAGGCCACGACGCCCGACGCGTCCACCGTGCCGAGGCTCCGGGCCTCGGTGAGGCGCGTGGCCACGGCGTCGCGCAGCTTGAGCGTCTTCGGCACCGCTCCCGCCACGTAGCTCGCGTGCACCATGAACCCCTCGCGCTCGCTGTCCACGGCCACGAGACGCGTGATGAGGTTCGCGAGCTGCTCGGGATCCTTCGAGCTCTCCACGAGCTCCGGCGCGCCGTCTGCGTCGAAGGCCCAGAGGCTCCAGAGCCCGAGCGGCCTATCGAACTTCGAGCGCAGCCGATCGAGGAACGTGAAGGTGGGCGCGAGCGAGAAGGCGTTCACGGGGCTCGAGACCATGAGCATGGAGGCGTGGGCGGCGAGCTCGCGGGCATGGGCGAGGGCGTCTTCGAAGGCGTAGCCCGAGATGCGCGTGCGCACGAGGTCGCAGACGACCATGCCCTCCCCCACCGAGACGGCGCGCGTGTCGAAGACCTCGATCTCGATGGCCGCCGCGCCCTCGAGGGCCTTTCGGGCGAGGCGCGCCGTCGTGCAGGTGTTCGTGAGGCGCGAGGAGGCGCAGACGCACACGCACCGCTCCACGCCCTCGCGGGCGAGCCGCTGGAAGACCACGCGGAAATCGGCCACGGAGGGCGCGAGCACGTTCACGGGCGTGCTCGTGGAGAGGAGGCCGTAGACGTCCGCCGAGGAGAGTTGGAGCACGTCGTCGTAGACGCTCTGGTTGAAGCGCAGCTTGAACGGCACGACCGTGACGTCGTTCGCCTCGTACCACGCCGACGTGAGGTCGGCGCAGCTATCGCAGACGATGGCGAAGGGACGCGGCATGCCGGCCCCCCTAGCGCCAGTGCCGGTCGATCGTCTGCTCGCGCTCCGGCCCCACGGCCACGATGGAGACGCGCACGCCGGCGAGCTGCTCGATGAGGTCGATGTAGTCCTTGGCCTCGCGCGGCAGGTCGAAGAAGGTGCGGCAGGAGCTGATGTCGCACTTCCAACCGGGAACCGTGAGGTAGACGGGCTTGGCCTTGTAGAAGATCGACTGGTGCTCGGGGACGGTCGTATAGCGCACGCCGTCCGCCTCGTAGGCCACGCAGATCTTGATCTCGTCCAGGCAGCCGAGCACGTCGAGCTTGGTGATGGCGAGGTCGGTGAGGCCGTTCACGCGGGCTGCGTAGTTCACGACCACCGCGTCGTACCAGCCGCACCGGCGCTTGCGCCCGGTGGTGACGCCGTATTCGTGGCCCACCTCGCAGAGGAGTTCGCCGATCTCGTCGCCGGGCGCGAGCTCGGTGAGGAAGGGGCCGGAGCCCACGCGCGTGAGGTAGGCCTTGGCGATGCCGAGGACGCGGTCGATGGCCACGGGGCCCACGCCGGAGCCCGTGACGGCGCCGCCCGCCGTGCAGTTCGAGGAGGTGACGAAGGGGTACGTGCCGTGGTCGATGTCGAGCATCGTGGCCTGCGCGCCCTCGAAGAGGATGGACTGGCCGGCGTCGATGGCGTCGTTCAGGAAGCGCGAGGATTCGACGATGTAGGGCGCGAGGCGCCGCGCGAAGGGGCGGTAGCGCTCGGTGATCTCGTCCACGGTATAGGTGGGGAGCTCGTAGATGCGCTCGAGGATGGGGTTCTTCTCGGCGAGCGCCGTCTCGAGCTTCTCGCGGAAGACCTTCTCGTCGAGGAGATCCTGCACGCGCAGGCCGATGCGCGTGGCCTTGTCCGCGTAGCAGGGGCCCACGCCGCGACGCGTCGTGCCGATGAGGTTCTTGCCGAGGCGGCGCTCGTTCGCGCCGTCGAGATCCTTGTGGTAGGGCATCACGAGGTGCGCGTTGCCGGAGATCTTGAGGAGCTCGCAGCTGATGCCGTCGGCCTCGAGGGTGTCCATCTCGGAGACGAGGATCTCGGGATCCACGATGCAGCCGTTGCCGATGACGGGCGTGACGCCGGGATACATCACGCCGGAGGGCACCTGGTGGAGCCCGAACTTCTGATCTCCGACGATGACGGTGTGGCCGGCGTTGGCGCCGCCCTGATAGCGGCACACGACGTCGAAATCACCGCTCACGAGGTCGGTGACCTTGCCCTTTCCCTCATCGCCCCACTGGGTGCCCACGAGCACGGTCACGCCCATGAAAGTCTCCTCGCCTACGACGCCCGCCGCCGCGCCCTCCCTGAGGCGCGCCGGCGCTCCCTCACTCGGCCCCAAGTATAGAAGAGCCCGAAAGCCCCACGCCCCCCCGAGGCGCTCCTTCATGGCGCCGCAACGTGGCGCGGACGCAGGCGCGGACGCGGGCGCGATCCGCGCTCAGCCCTCGTGGTGCCGGTCGATCTCGTAGAACTTCGTGATGCGCCCGAGGAAGCCCATGGTCACGAGGTCGGAGGGGCCGGAGCGGTTCTTCGCGATGATGAAATCGGTCATGTCCTTATCGGGGCGATCGGGCCGCTCGGCCTCCTCGGGGGAGTTCGATTTGTCCATGAGGATGACGACGTCGGCGTCCTGCTCGATGGCGCCGGATTCGCGGAGGTCGTAGAGCTGCGGGCGGCGCGGGGTGGCGTTCGCGGACTGGCGGTTCAGCTGCGAGAGCGCGATCACGGGGACGCCGAGATCCTTCGCCATGATCTTGAGGCCGCGGCTCATCTCGGCCACCTCGGTGGCGCGGTTATCTGAATAGCGCTTGCCCGAGGAGAGGAGCTGGAGGTAGTCCACGATGATGAGCCCGCGCTCCTTCTTGTGGAAGTGCCGCCGGGCCTTGGCGCGGATCTCGGTGACGGAGGTGCCCGGGGTGTCGTCGATGGCGATGTCGTAGCGGGAGAGCTGCTGGCTCGCCGCCGTGACCTCGGGCCATTCGTTCGGGGAGATGGTGCCGCGGGCGATGGAGGAGAGGTTCACGCTCGAGGCGCCCGCGAGGAGGCGCTGCGCGATCTCGAGGCGGCTCATCTCGAGGGAGAAGATGAGGACCGAGGCCTGCGCGTCCGAATTATCGGGGTTGGCGGCGTTGGCGGCGACGTTCAGCGCGAAGGACGTCTTGCCCACGGCCGGGCGCGCGCCCACGACGATGAGCTGGCCGGGGCGCATGCCCATGAGCGTCTCGTCGAGGCGCGGATAGCCCGTGGTGATGCCGAGGATGTGCCCGCCGGCCTCGCGGCGCACCTCGATCTCGTTGTAGAGATCGACCATGGCGGCGCCGATGGAGACGGTCGCGTTGTCCACGCCGTTCTCCGTGGCCTTGTAGAGCAGCTCCTCCGCGGCGTCCACCACCTCGGAGGGATCCTCCGGGGCATCCGCCGCGAGGGCCGTGATCTTGGCCGCGGCCACCATCATCGAGCGCAGGAGGCTATCCCGCTTCACGAGCTCGGCGTGGTGCTGCCAGGAGACGAGCGAGAAGAGCTGGTTCGCGAGATCGTTCACGTAGGAGGCGTTCCCCGCGCGCTCGAGCGTGCCCTGGCTGCGGAGATGGCTCACGATGGAGATGGGATCGGTGGGGTAGTTCTTGGAGAAGAGCGTCTCCAGGGCCTCGAAGACGATCTGATTCCTCGGGAGGTAGAAGTCCTCCTTCTTGAGATCGACGAGGCACTCGCGCAGCACCTCGTCGGAGGTGATCATGGCGGCGAGGACGGAGCTCTCGGCCTTCGGATCGTGCGGGAGGATGAGATCGGGCTCGGAGCCGCTGTTCAGCGTGAGGCCCCGGCGCTCGATGCTCCCGGGCACCTCGCTCAGACGACGTTTCGTGGCAAATTCGGGCATGTGGACTCCGCTCGCTCGATCGGTCGAGGAGCATGGTAGAGCCCGAACGTCTCAACAATTCGCCGATTCCTCCCCCGAATCAGCTCTCTACACGGCCATGTGCAAAGTCCCTTGGGGATTTCTCGCGGAATGGGGGTTTTCAACGTTTTCTACAAATTTTCCGAGTTTTCGGTGAGAAGTTTTGAACACTCTCCAACATTCCTCCACACACCCAAAAACGAGGCCGTCTACGTGCGGAAACGTCGGATCGTCGATGATCAATCTCGCAAAACCGCAGGTAAACCACCATGTAAACCGAAAGTCGATGCATGAAAACGGCCGCCCGTCACACTTGACGAGCGGCCTTCGGTTGTGGATTCGCAGGTATCTCGGCCGTTTGCGCGGCGCTTTTCGGAGAAGGGTATGTCGAAATCCCCCGTGCGCGGAGCGCAACCCCGAATCGACCGGCGGAGCGGCTCCGAGCTACTCGGCGGCCTCCTTTTCGGCGACCTCGAGATCGTGCGCGTCCTCGGCGAGCTGGGCGCCCTCGAGATCGGCCTCGGTGGCGAGCTCCTCCGCCTCCGCCTCGGCCTCATCGGCCGCGGGGAGATCCTCGGGCTTGCCCACCTGCACGTTCAGCGAGGCGGAGATGTCGCGGTAGAGGTTCACGTCGACGACGTGGAGGCCGGCCTGCTTGATGGGGGCCTTGAGCTCCACGCGGCGGCGGTCCACCGTGACCTTGAGCTGGCTCGCGATGGCGTCGGCGATCATCGTGGAGGTGACGGAGCCGTAGAGCTGGCCCTCGTCGCCCACGCGCACGTCCTCGATGGAGACGAGCTTGCCCTCGAGCAGCTGCTGCACGGCCTCGGCGTCCTCCACGCGGCGGATCTCGCGCTTCTGGATGTTGTGGCGACGCTCCTCGAGCTGCTTCAGGTTGCCCTTGGTGGCGGGCAGCGCGATGCCCCGGCGGAAGAGGTAGTTCTCCGCGTAGCCCTGGGCCACGTCGATGACGTCACCCTCGCCGCCCTTGCCGCGGAGCTCGGTCAGAAGAATCACGTTCATGTGCGGCTCCTTCGCTTAGTCGCGCCTCCGGGCGCCGCGGTTGGTGACCACGGGCACGACGTAGGGCATGAGGGCCATCGTGCGCGCGCGCTTGATGGCGTTCTGGACCATGTTCTGGTGCTGGCGGCACGCGCCGGTCACGCGGCGCGGCTTGATCTTGCCGCGGTCGGTGACGTACTTGCGAAGCAGCTGCGTGTCCTTGTAGTCGATCTCCTTGACGCCGTCTCGGCAGAACTGGCACACCTTGCGGCGCTGTTGCCTCTGGTAGTCCCCGGAGGACTTTGAACGAACTTTACGTGGCATAACGCTTCCTTAGAAGGGGATGTCCTCGTCGTAGACCGTTCCCTCGGGCGGCATGGGGGCCGCGGGGGAAGAGCCGTTCGACATTCCGTCGTCGATGTCCGTGCCCACGGGCGCCGGCACCGAATAGCTGGGCGCGGAGCCGTAGCCGCCGGAGCCCTCGCTCCCGTAGCCGCGGTTGCCGCCGCCGAAGGATTGGCCGCCCGAATAGCCCTGGCCTCCGCCTTGGAAGCTCTGGGGGTTCGAGTAGCCGCCGCGACCCTGGCCGTCGTTTCGGCGGGAGATGAAGTCGAGGTCGTCCACGACCACCTCGATCTTGGAGCGACGCTGGCCCTCCTGGGTCTCCCAGGTGCTGTAGCGCAGCTTGCCCTCGATGGCCACCTTCGTGCCCTTGGAAAGGAAGCGCGCGAGCGATTCGGCGCGCTGGCCGAAGAGCACGCAGTCGATGAAGTTGGGGAAATCCTCCCACTCACCGGTCTGCTGGTTGCGACGCCGATCATTCACGGCCACGCCGAAGTTCATGACGCGGGTGCCGTTCGTGGTCATGCGCAGTTGGGGATCACGGGTCAGGTTGCCGGTGATCAGGACGCGGTTGATGCTCATGGTTCATACACCTCTCTTACGCGCGCCCTTCGAAGGCGCGCGCCCAACCCGGCTACTGGGCGCGCCGGGTGATCATGGACCGCTTGACCGCATCCGTGATGCGCAGGATGCGCTCGAGCTCTTCGATCTGGTCCGGATCCGCCTGGAAGTTAATGAGGGTGTAGTCGCCTTCCTGGAGATGGTCGATCTCGTAGGCGAGCTTCCGCCGGCCCCATTCGTCCACGTTCTCGACGGTGCCCCCGACGCCGTTGATGGCGGCGTCGATGCGCGCCATGACGGCGGCGCGAGCTTCGTCGGTGAGATTGGGATCGAGAATGAACAGCAGTTCATAAGCCTTCATTACGTTCACCTCCTCTGGGCTTAGCGGCCCCGGGACATGAAGGTGTTGCCCGAGGCAGAAGGTCAAGGTCGCCATCCTAACACAAGGCGCGCCCCCCGGCCCTTCCAGCTGCGGATTCCGTGAGCGGAAGGTTAGGGAACGCGCCTCGCAAACCACGTGCGCCGCGCCAGCCGGGGGCCGACCACGAGCCGACCGGGGGCCGACCAAGCGGGCGGCTAGTCCTCCTTCGGGCGGATGAGATGCTCCACCGTGCCATCCGCCTCCTCGGCGGCGATGGCCTCGTCGACGACCTCCTTCACCTCGGGAGAGTCGATCGAGGGCACGGCGTCTCGGGACTGCAGGTCCACGTCGGGCCACGTCTTGGCCACGCGGGTGGCGACTCCGTCGTAGAGGTCCGCCGCGGCGGGCGGCGTCACCCCGCCGTCGTCCTTGGGAATCGGCGGGTTCACAGTTCGTTCAATTTTCGGGCGCCCGAGCGAGCCCGTGCCGGGGAGCGGGGGTGTGACGACCTCGGTCCAGCGGGCCGTCTCCACGGCGGCCTCGTGGTAGAGATCCCGGGGCGTGGGCGGGGTCACGGGCGTCTGCTCCACCTCGGGCGCGGGCTCCGCGGCCCTCGGCTTCGCGGCCACCTCGGGCGCGGGCGGGCGCACGCCCTCTGCCTTCGCCTCTGCGGCGATGGCCGCGTTCACCTCGGCCGCCACCTCGGGCGTATCCATCGTGGGCGTGGCGTCGCCCGTGCGAAGGTCGATGTCGGGCCACTCGCGCGCCACCTCGCCCGAGACCTCCGTGTAGAGCTCGGGAGGAGTCGGCGGGCGCACGCCGCCGTCGTCTGCCGGCGTCGGCGGCTCCTGCGTGGCGCCGCCCTCGGGCCAGGCCATGTGGAAGGTGGCGTCCGGCGTGGGGCTCACCACGTCCGTCCAGTGCGTCGTCTCGGCGGTGGCGTCGCGGTAGAGGTCCTTTGGCGTGGGCGGGGTCACGGGCTCGCCCACGTAATCGGGCGAGGAGGGCGTCTCCTCGGGCGCGAACGGGGCGCCTGCGGGGTTCTCGGAAGTGGGGGCAGTCATGGGGCTCGCTCCTTTCGGGGTCTCTTGGGGGTTGTACCCCTGCGCGGCGGCCGAGGCGCCGTCGAAGCGGTCATCGGCGGGGCCGCCCGCAAAGGGGCCTCCCGGGTGGCCGCCATGGGGGGCGCCGTAGGGCGAGGGCGGCTCTGCGGAGGGGATGCTCGGCGGCACGGGCTCAGCCGGCCCGCCCCAGGCGGGCACGTCGAACTGGCGGATCCAGAGGCCGAGCGCGTTGAAGATGATGAGGTCGAAGGTCGTGGAGATGAGGCCCTCGATGTAGGCGCACACGATGGCGAGCGGCCCCACCCACGCGATCGCGGAGAGCGTGAGGTCGAGCGCGCTCGAGATGAGGAACTCCCGGCTCGCGCCGCCGTAGTAGTAGATCGTGGCGAGCTGCGCGAGCGGCCCGGCGAGCGCGAAGCCCACGATGAGGAGGATCGCGAGCATCACGGCGAAGTTGATCGCCACGCGGAGGAGCTCGATGAGGAAGATCCTCATGATCCCGCCGAAGTCGCGGCCGGCCATGTCGAAGATCTGCGAGAGCCCGTAGCCCGGGCCGATGTGCTGGTAGATGGCCGAGCGCAGCATCGCCACGCAGCAGACGAGGGAGTAGATGGCGAGCCCGAACCACACGAGCCAGAGGATCCACGGGCCGAGGAGCGCGATGCAGAGCCACGCGAGCAGCGTTCCCACGATGCCCCAGCCGAGCCCCACGACGAACGCCTTCCAGCCGCCGGCGATGCAGGCGCCCACGTTCACGCGGGTCTGCTTCGGCGCGGAATCGATGCCCCACGCCGTGAGGCGCGCCCAGCCGAGCTCATAGCCCAGGATGCCGATCGGCCCGATGAGGGGCACGAAGGCCACGAGGGCGAGCACCATGATCGGCTTGTACCAACCCTCGTCTTGCGTGAGCATGCGCCATGAGCGGGAGAGGTAGCTCCCGTCGAAGAACTCGGTGTCTGCCATGGACGTCTCCTCCCAGCGTCCGCCGC
>CANQFP010000007.1 GCA_947599965.1 uncultured Atopobiaceae bacterium
GCGAAGGATCGCCTTTCGGGGCGAAGGATCGCCTTCCGGGCCCTCGCGAAACGGTGCCCTCGATGCGCGCGCTTCGCAAACTCGGAGGGGACTTCGCCGAATTGTCGTGACGCCGTTGGGCTATGGTAGGCACTCGGAAAACACACGCTGCTCCGAAAGGGGTCGACCATGCCCAAGGAAGTGCGCTACTTCACGAGCGAAAGCGTCACCGAAGGCCATCCCGATAAGATGTGCGACCAGATCTCGGATGCCGTCCTCGACGCGATCCTCGAGAAGGAGACCAAGCTTCAGAACGAGGGCTACGTCGCCCCGAACGGTCGCAAGGCCGATGTGAACGAAGTGCGCTGCGCCTGCGAGACCTTCACCACCACGGGCACCGTCATCGTGGCCGGCGAGATCCGCACCCAGGCCTACGTCGACGTCCAGCAGATCGCGCGCGACGTGGTGGCCGATATCGGCTACACCGACGCCTCCTTCGGCTTCGACGCGCACACCTGCGGCGTCATCAACATGATCCACGAGCAGTCGCCCGACATCGCCATGGGCGTGGACGAATCCCACGAGGCCCAGACGGGCGAGGCGGGAGACATTCGCGACCGCATCGGCGCGGGCGATCAGGGCATGATGTTCGGCTACGCCACCGATGAGACGAGCGCCCTCATGCCCATGCCGATCTACCTCGCGCAGCGGCTCGCGCAGCGCCTCGCCGAGGTGCGCAAGGACGCGGTACTCGGCTATCTGCGCCCCGACGGCAAGACCCAGGTCACCGTGCGCTACGAGGACGGCGTCCCGGCCGCCGTCACCTGCGTCGTCATCTCCACCCAGCACGACGACGCCATCCACGACATGGATAAGGTCAAAGCCGATCTCGTGAAGCACGTCATCACCCCGGTCTTCGCCGAGGAGGGCGTGGAGTGGTCGGACGCCGAGATCCTCGTGAACCCCACCGGTCGCTTCGTCGTGGGCGGCCCCATGGGCGACACCGGCCTCACCGGCCGAAAGATCGTCGTGGATACGTATGGCGGCATGGGCCGGCACGGCGGCGGTGCCTTCAGCGGCAAGGATCCCACCAAGGTCGACCGCTCCGCCGCCTACGCCGCTCGCTGGGTTGCCAAGAACGTCGTGGCCGCCGGCCTCGCGCACACCTGCGAAGTGGAGCTCGCCTACGCCATCGGCGTCGCGCGCCCGCTCTCCGTCCTCGTCGACACGCACGGCACGGGCACGGTGGCCGATGGCGTCATCGAGGATGCGGTGAAGGAGGTCTTCGACCTGCGCCCCGCCGCCATCATCGAGGAGCTCGCCCTGCGCCGTCCGATCTATCGCAAGACGGCGGCCTACGGGCACTTCGGTCGAAACGACCCCGATTTCACCTGGGAGGACACCTCGGTGAAGGCCCCCGAGTTGAGAGCCGCGGTGAAGGCCCGGGTCTAGGCGTCTCGAGGCCCTTTGATGGACTACGCCTCCATCGTCCTCGACATTCCCAGTCGCGCGATCGGCGACGTCTACGCCTACGCCGTGCCGGCGGAGCTCTCCGGCGAGGCGCGGGTGGGCTCGACCGTGCTCGTCCGCTTCGGCGGTCGTCCGACGGTGGGCTACGTGGTCGCGCGCTCGCGGAAGCTGGAAGAGGGTCTCGATCCCTCGAAGGTGCGTTCGGTGGAGCGCGTGCTCGCGGCGAGTGCCTTCGACGAGACGTCGGCCGCCCTCGCGCTCTGGATGGCCCGGGAATACGCGTGCCCGGCCGCGGCGGCCGTCCGGCTCTTCCTCCCGCCCGGATCCTCGCCGAAGGTGAGGAAGAGGGAGGACGGCTCTTGGGAGCTCACGGAGGCGAGGCTCTCGGAGCCAGAGCGGCGTTGGGTGCGGCGAGCCCCGGGAGCGAAGGACTACACGCCCCGAAAGGACGCCTATCGCCAGCGCGAGCTCATCGATGCGCTCGACGGCGGCCCGCTTCGACTTTCCGAGCTCAAGGCGACCCTTCCCGGCGTGGGCGCGACGGTTCGCGCCCTCGAGCGCAGGGGGGTCGTCGAGGTCTTCGAGGGAGAGGAGGCCCCCGCGCACCTCGGCGAGACGACGCTCGGATCCGCCGGGGCACCCCAGCCGGAGCGTCTCACGGAAGGCCAGGAGCGCGCACTCGGCGTCATCGGGCGAGCCCTCGGACGCGGCGACGGCTCGGTCGTCCTTGTGGACGGCGTCACGGGTTCTGGGAAGACGGAGGTCTACCTCGAGGCCATCGAGGTCGCCCTCGCGCTCGGCCGAGGCGCCGTCGTCCTCGTGCCGGAGATCTCCCTCACGCCCCAGACGCTCGGACGTTTCCGCTCGCGCTTCGGTGGGCGCGTGGCCGTTCTGCACTCGCGTCTCACCACCGCCGAGCGTCGCCAGCAGTGGATGGCCGCGGCGAGCGGCGCCGCCCGGGTGGTGGTGGGAGCCCGCTCCGCGCTCTTCTGCCCCGTGCGCGACCTCGGGCTCGTGGTCATCGACGAGGAGCACGAGTTCGCCTACAAGCAGGAGCAGGCGCCCCGCTACCACGCCCGCGAGGTGGCTGCCGAGCTCGTGCGAAGGCGCGGCGCCGCACTCGTGCTCGGAAGCGCCACCCCCTCGCTCGAAAGCCTCTGGCGCTGCCGTGAGGGAGGGTTGCGCGGGGCGCCCTGGGAGCGCGTGGAGATGCCCGAGCGCGCGAGCGGCGCGCTGCCGTCTGAGGTATCGCTGATCGACCTGCGCGGACGGCACGAGGAGGGCTCCACGTCCTTCTCGCCCGAGCTCGCGGAGGCGCTTCGCCAAACCCATCGCGCCGGCGAGAAGGCGGTGCTCCTCATCAACCGGCGCGGCTTCTCGCCGTTTCTCATCTGCGAGGATTGCGGCTGCGTTCCGGAGTGTCCGCACTGCTCCTCCTCGCTCACCTACCACGCGCGGCGTCGCGAGCTCATCTGCCACAGCTGCGGCTCCATCTGGCCGCTCAAGCCCTGGCCCGACCCCACCTCGCTCTGCCCCCACTGCGGGAGCCGCTACCTGCGTGCCCCCGGCGTGGGCACGGAGCGGGTCGAGGGCGAGGTGCAGCTGCTCCTTCCCGATGCCGAGGTCATTCGCATGGACGCCGATACGACGCGCGGCGCCGGCGCCCACCAGCGTCTGCTCGAGCGCTTCGACGCGACGCCGGGCGCCGTGCTCGTGGGGACGCAGATGATCGCCAAGGGCCTCGACTTCCCCGACGTCACGCTCGTGGGGGTCGTGAACGCCGACACGTCGCTCAAGCTGCCCGACTTCCGCTCCGCCGAGCGCACCTACGATCTCCTCGAGCAAGTCGCGGGGCGCGCCGGACGCGGTGCGAAACCCGGGCGCGTGATCATCCAGAGCCACTGGACCACGCATCCCGCCATCGCGAGCGTGGCCGCCCGCGATCGGGCGGCCTTCCTGGAGAGCGAGCTCTCTCAGCGGCGCGAGGCCGGCTACCCGCCCTTCGCGCGCATCGCCAACATCACCGTCACCGGACGGGATCCGCGGGCCGTGGAGGAGACGGTGGCGGAGATGGCGGCTCGGCTTCGCGCCCGGGCGCCCTCGCGCTCGTGGAAGGTCGTGGGGCCCGCCGAGTGCCTCAAGGCCAAGGTGCGCGATCGCTTCCGCCACCACGTGCTCGTGAAGGCGCCGGTTTCCGCCGAGCTCGGTCCCGCTCTCTTCGCCTGCGCTCGGGGCCTCGGCGGCCGTGGGGTTTCGGTGGCCATCGACGTCGACGCCTACGAGGTGCTCTAGCATGGGCGCTTGGAAGGTGTCGAGCGCCCTTCGAAGGGGGAGACTATGAGTTCCACAGACGACATCCGGCTCACCGGCGATCCGGTCCTGCAGGAGGTCTGCGAGCCCGTCGAGAACGTCGAGGATGTGCGTGAGCTCGCCGAATCCATGCTCGAGACCATGTACGAGGCCGAGGGCTGCGGTCTGGCGGCGCCCCAGGTGGGCGTGCCGAAGCGCCTCGTCGTCATCGACTGCGGGTGGGGAAGCGGCGAGAAGACCCCCTACGTGCTCATCAACCCCGAGATCATCGAGGTCTCCGACGAGACGCGCGTGACGGGGGAGGGGTGCCTCTCCTTCCCCGGCGTGACCGTGGAGGTGGAGCGTCCGAGGCGCGTGGTGGTGCATGCCATGAACCTCGACGGCGACGTCATGCGCTACGAGGCGGACGGAACCCTCATGGCCGTCTGCCTCCAGCACGAGATCGACCACCTGGACGGCAAGACCCTCCTCGACCATCTCGGCCCCATGGCGCGCATGCGCGTGAAACGGCAGGTGCAGGAGGCCATCGAGGCCGGAGCCAAGCCGGGAGACGTCTCCAATCCCGCCTCGAGGAGCTAGGTCGTGCGCGTCGTCTTCATGGGGACGCCGGCCTTCGCCGTCCCCGTCCTGCGGCTGCTCGCCCGCTGCCATGAGGTGGTGGGTGTCCTCACGCGCCCCGACGCCGTGCGCGGGCGCGGTAGGCGCCTCATGCCGAGCCCGGTGAAGGAAGCAGCCGCCGAGCTCGGGGTTGCCGTCATCGACTGCGCGAGGATCACCCCTGAGATCGTCGCCGGGGTGGCGGCTCTCTCGCCCGACGTGGCCTGCGTGGCTGCCTTCGGCTGCCTTCTGCCGAAGGGTCTTCTCGACGTGCCTCGGCTCGGCTGCCTGAACGTCCACGCCTCGCTCCTTCCCCGCTGGCGCGGCGCCGCGCCGATCGAGCGCGCCATCCTCGCGGGGGATCGGGAGACCGGCGTCTCCATCATGGCCATGGAAGAGGGCCTCGATACGGGGCCCTTCGCCTGGCAGGCGAGCGTTCCCTGCGCGGGGCGCCCCTTGGTCGAGGTGGAACGCGATCTCGCCTACACGGGCGGCTACGGCCTCCTCGATGTCCTCGAGCTCCTCGAGGATGACGAGGTCGTCTGGACCGCCCAAGACGAGGCGCTCGCCACCTACGCGAAGCGCATCGAGAAGGGCGAGCTGGATCTCGATCCCGCGCGGTCTTCCGAGGAGAACCTGCGCCACGTCCTCGCCGCGGATGACGCCCATCCGGCCCGTGCGCTGGTTGCGGGAAGGCTCCTCAGGGTTCGCTCGGCGCGACTCGCCGATGGCGTGGGTGCGACGCCCGGCGAGCTTTCCCGTTCGCGTGACGGCTCGGTCGTCCTCGGGTGCGCGGAGGGGAGCCTCGAGCTCGTCGAGGTCACGCCCACCGGGAAGAAGCCCATGGATGCCCGGAGCTGGGGCCGGGGCCTGCGTGAGGCGCGCCTTGCGTGGGAGCGCCCCTAGATGGCGCTCGCCCCGGCTCGGAGACTCGCGCTCGCGGCGTTCTCCCGCGCGCGTCGCAATCGCGAATGGGTGAGGGACGCGCTGCGCGCGTGCGCCGACGACGAGGCGAAGCACCTCGGGCAGGGCGATCGGGCGCTCGCCTGGCGCCTCGCCCTGGGGGCCGCGGGAGCGCGGGCGGTTCTCGAGAATCGGGTGCGCGAGGTCGTGCGCAAGCCGTCCGGCTTGGAGCCCCGCGTCTGGGACGTGCTTATTCTCGGAGCCTTCGAGCTCGGCTATCTCGAAACCCCGGTGCCGGTTGCGGTGGATCAGTGGGTGAGTGCCGCCACATCCGTCTCCCCCCGCTCGACCGGGCTCGCGAACGCCGTGCTGAGAAAGCTCGCCGGCTTGAGGGCGGATGTGCGCGGCGCCCGAGCGCGCCTGGAGGCCAGGGAGCGGGCTGCGGAGAGCGGGGAGCTCGCGCTCGCCTCGGGGCTTCCCCTCTGGCTCGTCGAGCGTCTTCGCGAGGTTCTCGGGAATGCGGGAGCCGCGAGGTTCTGCCTCTCCCTCGCGGATCCCGCGCCGATGTGGCTCGTGAAAACGTCCCCGGAGGCATCGGAAGCCGATATCGCCGAAAGCGACCTCGACGCCGTAGCGTGTGCGGTGCCCGGTCTCCTGGCGGTGGGGAAACCCGCCGCCGTGGAGGCCTCGTCCGCGCTCGACCGGGGCTTTTCCGTCGAGGATCGTTCGGCCTACGAGATCGCGCTTCTGAGCGTTCCCGCGGCGGGCGCCTCACGCCTGGAGATCGGCTGCGGGCGGGGGACGAAGACGCTCGCCGCGGCCACGAGGCTCGCGCGCTCGGGTGCGGGTGCCGAGCTCGTGGGCGTGGATGACGACGGCCGCCGTCTCGCCGAGGCAAGGGAACGCGCGAAGAGTGCCGGCATGGACGTCGATTTCATCGAAGGCGACGGGCGTGAGCTCGACGCGCTCCTTCCGCCCGGCGCTCGCTTCGACGTGGTCTTCGTCGACGCACCCTGCTCGGGAACCGGAACGCTTCGCCGGCATCCCGAGATCGCCGCCGCGCTCGAGCCCTCCGCGCTCGATTCGCGCAACGCCGGATCCCTGCCCGCACTCCAACTCGAGCTTCTCGAAGCCGCCGCGGGCCGCGTGGGGGAGGGAGGATGGTTGCTCTACGCCACCTGCTCGGTTCTCACCGAGGAGAACGAGGACGTCGTCGAGGCCTTCCTGCGATCTCCCGTCGGCAGGGGTTTCGAGCCGGCGGCGATCGAGCGGCTTCCCGGCTACCGCGCGCTCGAGGCCCGCGCGCGGGCCGAGCTTTCGGCAGATGGCTTCTCGGGGGTCCGCGCCCGCACGAGCGTCTCGCCGAAGAGCGCCGATGGACATTTCCTCGCGGTATTCAGGGGGAACGCCACCTGAGAGCGCCGACGACGCCTTGGCGTGGCTTCGGGAACTCAGCCCTCCGAGCTCGAGGAGGAGTCGGAGGTGGAGGCTGCGCTCGACGGGGAATCGGAACTCGCCGAGCCCTCCGACGAGACCGTGGAACCCGATGACTCGGAGTCGGACGAGTTCGATGGGGAACCCTCGGACGGTGCGGGGACGCTCGAGCCGGAGCCGCCGGATCCGCGCATGTCGGTGTTGTAGAAGCCCGAGCCCTTGAGGGTGATGCCGGAGGCCTCGAAGACCCGCGACGCCTCGGTGCCGCACTTCGGGCAGTGCACCGTCGGCTTCTCGTTCATGCCGTGCTCCACCTCGAAGACGTGGTGGCAGGCGGGGCAGCGATAGTCGTAGCGGGCCATGGGCTTCCTTTCCATCCGGACGGAAGGGAAGTCTAGCCCGAAACCCCGGCGGCCATGGAGCTTGTGGGAAACTTGGCGAAACGCGGGTCGCGGGAGACGGATGCGAGGGGGCCGTGGATTTCACGATGGAAGACGCCGGGCACGCGCGATGCGCCTGCCGAGACGAGGGGGCGCGCCCTCGCTATCTCCTCGTGGGCGGCTCGCCGGAGCCGAGCTCCGCGGAGCTCGTTCGCGCGCTCGCCGCCTCGGTGGATCGGGTCGTGGCCGTCGATCGCGGCGCCGAGGTGCTCATCGCCGCCGGCGTCTCGCCCTGGGCCTACGTGGGCGACGCCGATTCCATCTCCGGCGATGCCTTCGAGGAGGCCACGCGCGAGGCCGAGGTGGTTCGCCTCCATCCCGTCCTCAAAGACGCCACCGACCTCACGCTCGCCTTCGAGCTCGCGGAAGAGGGGGGTGCGCGCTCCGTCATCGCCACGTGCCTCACCGGAGGACGGCTCGACCATCAACTGGGTGTCATCGGCACCTTGGCGGCGTGGGCGCGTCTTCGCCCCGAACTCGTCGAAGACACCTTCCGGGCTTGGCTGCTCTCGCCCGAGGGCCGCGCCTCCGTGACGCTCGACGAAGCCGCCGTGGGGGCCACGCTCTCCGTGCTCTCCCTCGCCGATCCGGCCACGGTTTCCGAGGCTGGCATGCGCTGGGATCTCGACCATCACGAGCTCGCCCTCCTCGACGATCTCGGCGTCTCGAACGTCGTCGAGGCGGTTGGCGCGCGCGTCAGCTGCGACGGGGGCCGCTGCCTCGTGGTGCTCGACCTCCCACCGAAGAAGGCCGGATCGTAGCCCCGATAGCCGAACCGCACGCCCGGGCCACGAAAAAACGCACCGGAGCCCGATGCTCCGATGCGTTCTCGAAAGCTCGAGGTGCCTCGCTCAGCCGCGCTGCAGGTTGCCCTTCTTCAGGCAGCGGGTGCAGACGTTCATCTTGCGCTTGCGGCCGTTCTGCACGATGGTCACGCGCTGGATGTTCGGCTTGAACGTGCGGTTCGTGACCCGGTGGGAGTGGCTCACGGAGCGGCCGGCAACGGGATGCTTGCCGCAGATCTCGCAGACTTTGGACATGGGGCTACCTCCCCGGGGGAGCGTCGGTGTTCTCAAAACCCGCACACTATAGCACAGCCGTTTCAAAACCGATGCACGCGGGTTCTGGGGTACGTGGGCTTTGTGTGGGTATACTTTCAGGAGTCCGAACCGTTGGGGCCCGCGTGTCGCTCGCGCACGTGAGCGAGGGCCCGAGGGAGCAGGAGGCAGGTTCATGTCCGTGCACGGAACCTTGCGCGTGTCGAACGAGGTCATCGCGGACCTCGCCGGTTACGCGGCCATGGAGTGCTATGGCGTCGTGGGAATGGCCTACACCGACGACCAGCAGCACATCGTCGATCTCCTCTCCCTGCGCACGCTTCGCAAGGGCATCGAGGTGAAGCTCGAGGACGGCAAGGTCGTGGTCACCCTCCACGTCGTGGTGAACTCCCAGGTGAACATGCGCCAGGTGACGGAGAACCTCAAGAGCACGGTGAGCTTCGTGCTCAAGACCATCGCCGAAATCCAAGACGCCGAAGTGCGCGTCTCCATCGAAGACATCCGGGCCCGCTAGCCGGCGGCCGCCATCAAGACGGGAGTAACCCCTCATGATCGCTGACGTTATCCGTCGCTGCTTCCCCGTCGCGGCCAAGGCCGTGGCCGACCGGGCCGAGGAGATCAACAAATTGAACGTCTTCCCGGTTCCCGACGGCGATACGGGCACCAACATGAGCCTCACCCTGAAGACCGTGGTCTCCGAGGTCGATGCGCTGCCCGCCGGCGCCTCCATGGCCGATGTGGCCAAGGCCATCACCCACGGTTCGCTCATGGGTGCCCGTGGCAACTCCGGTGTCATCACGAGCCAGATCCTGCGCGGCTTCGCCGAGGGCGTCGTCGACGTCAAGGACGATCCCATCACCACCGAGGACTTCGCCGTCTGCGCTCGTCGCGCCAAGAAGGTGGCCTTCCAGGCCGTGCGCAAGCCGGTGGAGGGCACGATCCTCACGGTCGTCTCGGATCTCTCGGCCAAGGCAGACGACCTCGCGAAGTCAAAGGTCGATCTCGACGATGCCCTGAAGCAGCTCGTCACCCAGGCCTACGAATCGGTGGCGCGCACCCCCGAGCTCCTGCCCGTGCTCAAGGAGAACGGCGTCGTCGACAGCGGTGCCTTCGGTTTCGCCGTCTTCTTCGAGGCGTTCGTGAACGCCGCGCTCGGCGAGGGCGGCCAGGTTCGCGACTTCCAGACCACGGTCGACACCTCGAGCCACACCGACGCCAAGGCGCAGGTGGCCAAGAACGTCCACTTCGTCATCAACGACGACTGGGAGGGCTCGAAGTACCGCTATTGCACCGAGTTCCTCTTCAAGGCCGATGACGAGAGCTTCGACCAGAAGGCGAACCTCGAGTTCCTCGCCTCCATGGGCGATTGCGAGCTCCTCGTGGGCTCCTTCCCCGACTACAAGATCCACGTGCACTCGAACACGCCGGACAAGGTGCTCCACCACATGCTCCAAGAGGGGCAGATCTTCGAGGTGTTCGTCCACAACATGGATCTCGAGGGCAAGGAGCGCACGGCCATCCTCGCCCGCGACGCCGAGGCGGCCGCCCAGACCCACGAGGATGTCATGGAGGTGCCGAGCGCCTCGAAGCCCGAGAGGAAGGAGCTCGGGTTCGTGGCCGTGGCGTCGGGCTCCGGCGAGGCGGACATCCTGAAGTCCCTCGGGGTCGACCAGGTGGTCTCCGGTGGCCAGACGATGAACCCCTCCACGGCCGACATCCTCGGCGCGATCGAGAAGACCAACGCGAAGAACGTCATCGTGCTTCCCGATAACGGCAACATCCGCATGGCCGCCGAGGCGGCGGCCTCCGCGGTGGAGGACTGCAAGGTCACCGTGGTGCCCACCAAGACCGTGCCCCAGGCTTTCGCCGCGATGTTCGTCGTGGAGAACGATAAGGACATCGACACCATCGCCGATGCCATGGGGGAGGCCATCGCTGAGATCCACGACGGCGAGGTCACCGAGGCCATCCGCGATTCACAGGCCGCCGACGGCTCGCCCATCAAGAAGGGCGACATCATGGGCATCCAGGACGGCGACATCACCGTCGTGGGTTCGAGCGTCGAGGACGTGACCTTGCGGCTCGTGAAGAAGATCCAGGATGAGGCCGAGGGAGACACCCTCACCATCCTCGCCGGCTCCGACATGCCCGAGGATCGCTTCGAGGCCCTCTGCTCGAAGATCGAGGACGAGGAGCCCGACCTCGAGATGGATCCGCATCGAGGCGAGCAGCCGCTCTACCCGATCATCTTCTCCATCGAGTAGGGAGCGCCGTTGAGCGCTTCCGTGCCGGTCGTTCCCCGGGCCCACCCGCGCCTCACGGCGACGGCGGCCCTCTCGAACCCGGTCACGGGGCTGCGCTTCGCCCGCGGCAAACGCGGCGAGGCGCTCGAGCGCATCGGCGTGCGCACCGTGCGCGATCTCCTGCTGCACGCGCCCACCCGCTATCTCGATTTCTCCCACATCACCGCCATCGGCGAGGCCGAGGTGGGGCAGAGCGCCACCGTCGTGGCGCGCGTCGACCGGGTGAGTCTCAAGCGCCCGCGCCCGCGCCTCGCCATCGTCGAGGTGTTCCTCGTGGACGCGACCGGCGTGTTGCGCATCTCGTTCTTCCGGCAGCCCTGGCTCGCGGATTCCATCAAGAAGGGCGATCTCCTCGCCGTCTCGGGCAAGGTCGGCTTCTCCTACGGCTACCGCACGATGACGCCCGTCTTCCATGAGATCCTCGGCTCGGCCGGGGACGAGGGCGAGCGCTACGCACGGGTGATGCCCGTGCACGCCACCACCGAGGGGCTCTCCCAAGCCTGGATACGCCGCATCCTCTCCTCGGCGCTCGCAGATGTGGGCGATGTCGCCGACTTCCTGCCGGCTTCGATCGTGGCCGAGCACGGTCTCATCGGCGAGGCGGCGGCCCTTCGCTGGGCGCACTTCCCGCCGACGCTCGCCGCGGCCGAGAAGGCGCGTCGCCGGCTCGCCTTCGACGAGCTCCTCTGCCTCCAGATGGGTCTGCGCCTGAGGCGCACCGGGGATGCCGAGGCGCCTCGGGGCATCGCCCACGTCACGGACGGTCCGCTCGCCTCGGCCGTGCGGCGGAGCCTTCCCTTCACCCTCACCGTCGATCAGGAGCGCGCCGTCTCGGAGATCCTTTCCGACATGGCCTCCGAAGAGCCGATGAATCGCCTGCTCCAAGGTGATGTGGGCACCGGCAAGACCGCCGTCTGCGCCATCGCCTGCGGTGCCGCGGCCGACAGCGGATGCCAGGCGGCCATCATGGCGCCGACCTCCGTCCTCGCCACCCAGTACGCCTCGAGCCTCGGCACCGTCTTCGATGCGGCCGGCGTCTCCTGGCGCCTCGTCACCTCGAAGACGCCCAAAGACGAGCGCGCGGCCATCGCATCGGCCGTGGACGGCGGGCAGGTGGACGTCGTCTTCGGCACGACGGCGCTCCTCTCGGGCGATATCGCGTTTCCGAGGCTCTCGCTCGTCGTCGTGGACGAGCAGCACCGCTTCGGCGTGAACCAGCGCTCGGCCTTGGCCGGGAAGGGGAGCGAGCCCGACGTGCTCTCCATGACGGCCACGCCGATACCGCGCACGCTCGCCCTCTCCCTCTACGGTGACGTGGCCGTCTCCTCCATGGCCGAGCGACCCGTGGCGGGGGCCGGGGTGAGCACGAAGGTGCTCTCCTGGACCCGCATCGACGACGCCTGGGCGGCCGTCGAGGAGGCCGTCTCCGCGGGGCACCAGGCTTACGTGGTATGCCCGCTCGTGGACGAGGAGGACGACGGGAGCTCGCTCGAGGACGTGGGCGGCGAGGCGCCGGAGAGACTCGCATCCACCGCGGCCATCCGGCGCGAGCTCGCCGAGCGCGTCTTTCCAAGGCGGCGCGTCGGCCTCCTCCACGGGCGCCTCTCCGCCTTGGAGAAGGACGAGGTCATGGCCGCCATGCGCGAGGGCGCGATCGACATCCTCGTCTCCACGACGGTGGTCGAGGTGGGCGTGGACGTCCCCAACGCCACGGTCATCGTCGTGCTCGACGCCGATCGCTTCGGCCTCGCCACGTTGCACCAGCTGCGCGGGCGCGTGGGGCGCGGAAGCGTCGCCGGTCGCGCGCTCCTCGTCACCAGGGCCAAGCGCGGCTCGACCGCGCAAAAGCGCCTGCGCGCCCTCGAGGCGAGTTCCGACGGCTTCGAGCTCGCCGAGCTCGATCTCGAGCTTCGCCATGAGGGCGAGGTGCTCGGCTATCGTCAGTCGGGCGACGTGACCTTCCGCTTCGTCGATCTCGTGGACGATCGCGATCTCATCGAATCCGCCCACCGCGAAGCCGAGCGGATCTTCGCCGAGGATTCGCTGCTCGCAGCACCTGAGCTCGGGCTTCTCGTGGGGGAAGTGCGGGCGCGCTTCGGGGATAGGCTCACGCGGGGAGACGGCTGATGCGCATCGTGGCCGGCCTCTGGCGGGGGAGGCGCATCGAGGCTCCCGAGGGGCGCTGCACGCGACCCACCTCCGATCGGCTGCGGGAGGCGCTCGCCTCCATGGTGCTCTCGGCTCTCGCCTTGGATCTCTCGGGAGCGCGAATCCTCGACGCCTTCGCCGGCTCGGGCGCCCTCGCACTCGAGCTCCTCTCGCGTGGCGCGGCGAAGGCCACGCTCGTCGAGCGCAATCCCAAGGCGGCGCGGGTATGCGAGGGAAACATCCGCGCACTCGGAGCCGAGGCGAGGCTCGTGCGGGGAGACGCCTGGGAGCGTGCGGGCGCGGGTGGGCTCCCGGGAGCTCCCTTCGACATCGTGCTCCTCGATCCACCCTACGCGACCGACCCCGAGCGGCTCGCGGCGCTCATCCGCGACCTCTTGGCGCACGGCGCGCTCGCCCGGGGCGCGCTCGTGCTCCACGAGCGCGCCGACGGGACGCCGAAACTGCCCGAGGCCGAGCTCGGCGCGACGGGGCTCGTCCTCGATCGCACCCGCCGGGTGGCATCGAGCGCGCTCGATCTCTGGCGCTACGATGGGGCGTCGGGCGCACATGCGAGCTCGCACGCAGACATCGCCTCGTGAACGGGAGGTAGGCAATGGTGCACGAAGGCATCGAACGAGTCGTCGTCCCGGGGTCCTTCGACCCGGTGACCCTCGGTCACATCGACGTCATCTCCCGGGCTCGGCGCCTCGCCCCCGAGGTCGTCGTCGCCGTGGCCGCCTCCGAGCACAAGCGGGGCGTCGGCACCATCTTCTCCCTCGAGGAGCGTGTGGAGCTCGTGCGACTCTCCCTCGACGACGCCGGCCTCCAGGATGTGGAGGTGCGCCCGCTCACCGGGCTACTCGTGGACTTCTGCCACGCCGTCGGCGCCCAGGCCGTGGTCAAGGGCCTGCGTGCGGCCACGGACTTCGAATACGAGCTCCAACAGGCCGCGGTGAACCAGATCATGGCCGGCGATCTCGAGAGCATCTTCGTCATGAGCAAGCCCGAGTTCGGCTTCGTGTCGAGCTCGGTGGTGCGGGAGATTTCGGAGCTCGGCGGCGACGTGTCGCCCTTCGTGCCCCCGTGCGTGCTTGCGAGGTTGAGACCGGTGCGGTGAGCCTCCACGACCCCGTCACGCTGGGCACTTCATGCTAGGATGGCGGCGTTCGGCGAGATCGTCGCCTGAGCCCTGTGCCAGCTCGCTTGAAAGGAGCCCACATGCAGCCTGGTGAAGAGCTGGAAAACCTCCTTCAGGATCTCGATGACCTCGTGGAAGACGCGCGGCCGGTCTTCGGCGGCGGTGGCCGCAAGCAGGTGGATCCCGAGGACGTCTTCGCCATCACCGATGAGATCCGCGATCTCTTCGATCGCGAGTTCACCGAGGCCCGCCGCGTGCGCAAGGCCGAGGCCGAAATCCTCGCGCACGCCGAGCAACAGGCCGATTCGATCATCAGCGACGCCCAGCAGCAGGCGCTCATCCTCGCGAGCGATCAGGAGATCGTGCGCCTCGCCAACCAGCAGGCCGAGGACGTGCGCAACCAGGCGCAGGCCTACGAGCGCGACACGCGCTACAACGCCGAGGAATACGTGGAGAGCCTGCTCACGCGCCTCGAGGAGAACCTGAACTCCGTCGTGGCCTCCGTCACCTCCTGCCGGGCCACCCTCACCCAGAACACCTACGACCGGCCCCAGAGCTGGTAGCCATGGCCGAGCCGCTGACGGTGCGCCTCGACGCCCGACTGGCCGAGGCGGGTTCGAGCGTGGCGGTGGAGGGCGTCATCGCCGAGGACGATTACGTCGTCGGTGATCGCGTGTTCACAGTGCCCGATGGCATCGCCTTCGACCTCGACGTCACGAACACCGGAGAGACGGTGCTCTGCATGGGGAGCGTGGAGGCCGAGCTCATCGGCACCTGCGATCGCTGCCTCGAGGAGGCGCGCCTCAACCTCACGGGCGAGGTGGACGCCATCTTCGCGGACGACCCCGACGCCTTCTCCGAAGACCTCGATTCCGATGTCGAGGTCCTTCCCATCGTGGAGGACGCCATCGACCTCGCACCGGTGGTGCGCGCGGCCATCGCCGTGGAGATCCCCTTCAAGGTGCTCTGCCGCGAGGATTGCAAGGGCCTCTGCCCCCACTGCGGCGCGAACCTGAACGAGGGGGATTGCGGCTGCGAGGCACGGCTCGCCGCCGAGGGCGACCCGATGAATCCCATGAGCGTCTTGAGGGCCCTCAAAAGCTCCGAAGACCCTGAGGCCGAGAGCTAAACACCGTGTTATAATCGCCGGTCGTTAGATGCTGACGTACCGCTCGGCCGGAGGGTCGAGCCGCTGATGGAAAGGCAACTCATGGCAGTCCCCAAGCAGAAAAAGGGCAGGATCGCGACCCATCACCGTCGTTCGGCCAACTCCGTGGCCGAGACGCCCTCCCGCTCCGTCTGCCCGCGCTGCGGCGCGGTGAAGCTTCCGCACCGCGTGTGCCCGAGCTGCGGCTACTACAACGACCGTGAGGTCCTGATCGTCGAGTAGATGAGCTCGGACGGGCTCGAACGCGCTGCTCGAGGCCGCCTGCGGGCGGCCTCTTTCATGCGGAGAGCCCGTGCGGCGACACGCTGGAGGAGGCGCCATGGTCAAGGTTTGCGTCGATGCCGTCGGAGGCGACGAGCCGCCCGAGGTCGTGCTTCGGGGGTGCGAGGAGGCGCTCAAGGCCTCCGAGGAGCTCTCGATCCTCCTAGCGGGCCCCAAGACCGTCGTCGAGCCCTTCTGCGCCTCCCATGGGCGAACCGAGGCGCTCTTCGCCGAGGAGACCATAGCCATGGAGGAGCATCCCACCCGCGCGGTGCGCACGAAGCGGGATTCCTCCATCGTGCGCGGCTGCAAGGCCGTGCGCGAGGGCGCGGCGGACGCCTTCTTCTCAGCCGGTTCCACCGGCGCCGTGCTCGCGGCGGGCACGCTCTTCGTGGGCCGCGTGAAGGGCTGCTCGCGTCCGGCCATCGCCTCCGTGATCCCGGGGCTCGACGGCGCTCGCCGCGTGATGCTCGACCTCGGCGCCAACGCCGACGTCCGAAGCGAGATGCTCGTCGAGTTCGCCCTCATGGGCCAATGCCTCGCGAAGGCGACGCTCGGCATCGCCGATCCCCGCGTGAAGCTCCTCTCCAACGGCACCGAGGACACCAAGGGCTCCGAGGCCGTCATCGAGGCCCACGAGGCCCTTGCGGCCGCGGCGGATCGAGGCGTGAACTTCGCGGGCAACTGCGAGGGCTCGGACATCCTCCTTGGCGATGCCGACGTCATCGTCACGGACGGCTTCACCGGAAACGTCGCCCTGAAGTCCATCGAGGGAGCCGCCAAGTACATCGCGCGGCGCCTCAGGGCCGCGGCGAAGGCGAGCCCGGTGGCGGCGATGGGCGGCCTTCTCGTGAAGGGGGCGGTCTCGGCCGTCGCCGCCGATCTCTCGGGCGACGAGTACGGAGGCGCCCAGCTGCTCGGCCTCAGGGCCCCCGTGCTCATCGGCCACGGGGCCACGAGCGCTGAGGCCGTGAAGAACGGCGCCCTCGCGGCGGCACGTGCCGCCGAGGCGCGCATCTCCTGTGACATAGCGGCCGTTTTGGCCTAGGGTAGGCGCGGGGAGCCGGGCAGAGCCCCCGCATCGCACACACCTCAAAGGAGGTTCCATGGATCGCGATCAGGTGCTGCAGAAGGTGGCCGCTTCCATCGCCGAAGTCATGGACATCGACGTCGATTCCATCGACGAGGACACCTCGTTCAAGTCGATCGAAGCCGATTCGCTCGATCGCATCGAGATCATCACCGACCTCGAGGATCAACTCGACATCGTGGTCGACGATGACGACCTCGACGAGATCGAGACGGTCGGCGACGCCGTGGACGCGATCATGAGGATGCTCTAGGGCTCCATGACCGACGAAGAGAAGCTCGAGAGGGCCGAGGAGATCCTCGGCCATACCTTCGACGATCGCGACCTCTTGCGAAAGGCGCTCACGCACCCCTCGGCCGTGGAGGGCCACGCCATCGCCGATTCCTACGAGCGCCTCGAGTTCCTCGGGGACGCGGTGCTCGGCGCCTACATCTCGCTCTACCTCTATCGCAAGAATCCCACCATGGACGAGGGCGATCTCACGCGCGCGAAGACCACGATCGTCTCCGGCGGCAATCTCTCCGAGGTGGCGGGCGCGCTCGGCGTCGACCAGTGCATCTTCCTCGGCGATTCCGAGCTCGGCACCGGCAACCGCGGGCTGAAATCCGCCCTCGAGAACGTCTACGAGGCGCTCGTCGGCGCGCTCTACCTCGACGGAGGGCGCCTCAGCGCCGAGCGTTTCATGACGCGCACGCTGCTCGCCGATCCGCTGGAGCCGGGCGATTTCGCCGATCCCTCGCCGAAGTCGCGTCTCCAGGAGCTCACGCAGTCCAAGTTCAAGGTCTCGCCCGACTACATCCTCATCGGGCGCGAGGGCCCGGCCCACGAGCCCACCTTCACCTCCGAGGTTCGCGTCGGCTCCCGAAAGCTCGGCGTGGGCGTGGGGTCTTCCAAGAAGGAAGCCGAGAAGGAAGCGGCCATCGCGGCTCTCGAAGTGCTCGAGGCCGAGTTCGCGGGCTAGACGAGGCGGCATCCGTGTACCTGAAGACGCTGACGCTCAAGGGCTTCAAATCGTTCCTCGATCGCACGCGGCTCTCCTTCGACCCGGGTCTCACCGTCGTGGTGGGCCCGAACGGCAGCGGGAAATCGAACATCTCCGACGCCATCCTCTGGGTCCTCGGCGAGCAGAGCGCCAAGACGCTGCGCGGCCAGGCCATGGAGGACGTGATCTTCGCCGGCTCGGCCCAGCGCCGCGCCGTGGGACTCGCCGAGGTCACGCTCGTCCTCGACAACTCCGATCACTCGCTTCCGCTCGACTTCACGGAAATCGCCATCACCCGGCGCATGCATCGCTCGGGGGAGAGCGAGTACCTCGTCAACGGAGCGCAGGTGCGCCTGCGCGACGTGCGCGACCTGCTCCACGACGTGGGGCTCGGCCGCGACACCCACACGATCATCAGCCAGGGGCGTCTCGGCGAGGTGCTCCAGAGCCGCCCCGAGGACAGGCGCGCCCTCATCGAGGAGGCGGCGGGCATCGCCAAGCACCGGCAGCGTCGCGAACGGGCCGAGCGCAAGCTCGAGCGCCTCGATGAGGACATCCTGCGCATCCGCTCCTACGCCCGCATCCTGAGACGCGACCTCACGCCGCTCGAGCGGCAGGTCGATCGAGCCCGTTCGATGGCCGAGTTGAAGGAGCGTCGCGGCCTCATCGAGACGACGCTGGCCGTCCACGAGCTGAGGCGGCTCCAGGGAAGCTGGGAGGCGCTCGGACGCGACCTGCGGGAGGCGGACGCAGCCCGCGAACTGGCCGCCTACCAGCTCGAGGAGCGGGAACGCGAGCTCGAGAAGGTGAAGCGCCTCCTCGAGGAGAAGGGACTCTTCGTCGGCGATCTCGGCGAGCAGCGACAGCGCTCGCAGCGCGACCTCGAGAGCATCCTCGCGGGCCTCAAGCTCCTCGAGGAGAAGGGCCACCATATCGTCGATCGCCTCTCCGACGCGCGCCTCCGTCTGTCGCAGATCTCCCTCGAGGTGGGGGAGGTGGATCGCTCGCTCGCGCGCGATGGGGAGGCCGAGGAGGCCACGAGGGCGGCCCTCGACGAGGTGTCCGTGAAGTTCGAGCGCGTCGAGGCCGAGGAGGCGAGCGCTCGGGAGAGCGCCGACCAGGCGCGTGCGGCCCTCGAGAAGGCACGTGGCGAGCTCGCGCGCGTTCGGAGGGCCCACGATGAGGCCACGCTCGGTCTCGCCGCCCTCGAGCAGGAGCTTCTCGCGGCGGATACGCGCGATCGCCTCATGGCCGAGCGCCTGGGCGAGCTCGAGCGCCAGGGAGCCGATGCGAAGCGGGCCCTCGAGGAGGCTCGCGCCGCCCGCGATTCCGCGGAGAAGCGCCGGCCGCCCCTTGCCGAGCGCGAGAAGACCCTCACGAGGGATCTGACGCGCGCCGAGGATAGCCTCGCCAAGGCCGAGAAGGCCCTGCGTGGCGCACGCGCCGAGCTCACGGCCGCCGAGGCCGAGCTCACGGCGCTCGACGCGCTCGAGCGCCAGGCGGCCTCCGAGGAACCGCTGCAACGATCGCTCGCGGAGGCGGGCGCCGGCATGGAGCGCCTGGGCGAGCTCCTCGACATCGACGAGACCTATCGCGAGGCGGTTGCGGCCTACCTCGGAGATGACGTGCAGGCGTTCGTCGAGAAGGATCGTCCCGCGCTCGAGAACCTCGTAAAACGGGCCGCCGGGCTCGGCGAGGCCGGCCGTGCGAGCTTCGTGGCGCTCGGGGGCGAACCCGCGCCTTCACCAGCCTCAAAGGAGCTTCCCGTGCGCGCCGTGGCGAAGGAGCAGACGGGGCTCGTGAACCGCCTCTTCGGATCCGCGACCTTCACGAAGGACGTGGGCGAGAGCCTCGCCGTGAGCGCGAAGACGCCCGGCGTCATCTGCCTCGGCGCCGACGGCTCGGTGCTCTTCGCCGACGGCCGCGTGCGCCTGGGCGGCGGCCGCGCGTCGGTCGATCAATCCCTCGAGCGCACCCGTTCTCGCCAGAGGCTCGCCAGGCGCCTTCCCAAGCTCGAGGAACGCTTCGAGAAGGCGGAAGCCGACGAGGCGGAGGCCCGCGAGAAGCTCGAGGCCACGCGCGCCGAGCTCAGGAGCGTGGGCGAGGAGCTCTCCGAGGTGGCGGCCGAGCTCGCGCGAGCCACGCGCCTCTACGGCCGCGAGGAGGAAAACGCCAGGCGCGCCGCGGAGGCCGCCGAGCGCATCGCCGCCGAGCGCGAACAGGCGGCCACGGCGCTCGCCGAGCGCCTCCGGGCGCGCGAGGGCCTCGAAGCCGATGCCGCCGACGCCGAGCGGCAGCTCCGAGAGCTTTCCGGCGGCCTGGGCGAGCTCGAAGCCGAGGAGGAGCGCAGGCGAGGCGAAGCCGAGCGCGCACGCGATGAGCTCGGCACGCTCACCCTGCAGAAGCTTCGTCTCGAGGAGCGTGAGGCGACCCTCAGCCGCTCCCTCTCGACCCTCTCCGAACGCTCCCGCATCCTGGGCGAGCGACACGCGTCCGTGAGCGCCTCCGCCAGGTCGCTCGACGTGCTTCGTCGGCGCGTGGAGCCGCTCCACAGGCTCATGGAGGAGCTCCACCAGGTGGCGCTCGCCAAGGCCACGGCGCTCGTCGACCGCTCGTCCATCGCCGAAGCCGATTCCGCCACCCTGCGCGAGACCGTCGAGCGCGCCGAGCGCGATGCCCGGGGGGCCCGCGAGACGTTCGACGCCGCCGTTGCGGAGGCGGCCGAGCTCAAGGGCACCGCCGGCGTCATCGAGGAGCGCGTGCGCCAGGCCACGCTCCAGCTGAGGGAGCGGAGCGCGCTCGATCTCGAGAGCGCCCTCGAGCTTCCCGAGCCCGAGGATCCCGAGGCGCTCGCCGACGAGCTCGCCAGCGTGGAGCGCTCCATCGAGGAGATGGGACCGGTGAACGAGGCCGCCCTCGAGAGCTTCGAGGCCCAGAAGGGTCGCCTCGAGCGCGTGCAATCCTCGCTCGACGATCTCCAGAGCGCCCAGGAGGCGCTCCGACGCATCTCCAACGCCGTCGAGCGCAAGATGCGCCAAGCCTATCTCGATGCCTTCAAGGCCGTGAGCGCGCACTTCAGCGACGTCTTCAAGACGCTCTTCGGCGGGGGCGACGCGCGCCTGGAGATGGAGGACCCGGCCCATCCGCTTCGCTCCGGCGTCGAGGTGAGCGCCCAGCCCCCGCGCAAGCGCGTGACGAAGATGTCGCTTCTCTCGGGCGGCGAGCGGGCCCTCACGGCGCTCGCGCTCCTCTTCGCGGTCTACCGCACGCGCACGGTGCCCTTCTACGTCTTCGACGAGGTCGAGCAGGCCCTCGACGACACGAACCTCGACAAGCTCCTCGCCTCGCTCGACGCGCTCAAGGGCCAGACCCAGCTCATCGTCATCTCACACCAGCGTCGTACCATGGAGAAGGCCGACGTGCTCTACGGGGTCTCCATGGGCGCGGACGGCGTCTCCCGCGCGATCTCCCAGCGCCTGGCGGACTTCCGCCCCGCGGACGGGGAGAGGCCCGCGAACGCCGTGGACGGCGCGCTTTCGTCGAAGGAGGGCTAGCCATGGCACTCTTGGATCGCCTCAAGCGGGGGCTCTCGCGTTCCCGCGAGGCGCTGAACGAGATCCTCTACTTCGGCGGCGAGGTGGACGAGGACTTCTGGGAGGACCTCGAGGACACGCTCGTCATGGGCGACCTCGGGGCCGAGGTGGCGCTCTCGGTCGTGGACGACCTTCGCGACGAGGCGGCTCGCCGCGGCTTGCGCACCGATCGCCAACTACGCGCCGCGCTCATCGATCGTCTGGCCGCCGAATTCACGCCAGCCACGGGCGATCCCTTCGACGACCGCCCCTCCTGCGTGCTCTTCGTGGGCATCAACGGCGCCGGCAAGACGACGACCGTGGGCAAGCTCGCGAACGCCGGCAAGAACGACGGCGCGCGCGTGATCATCGGATGCGGCGACACCTTCCGCGCCGCCGCCCTCGAGCAACTCGAGATCTGGGCCAGCCGCGCCGGCGTGCCCATCATCAGCCGACCTCGCGGCGCCGACCCTGCGAGCGTCTGCTACGACGTGCTCGAAGCCGCCGAGGAGCAGGGTTCGAACCTCGTGCTCATCGACACCGCAGGGCGCCTCCACACCTCGCAGGACCTCATGCGCGAGCTCCAGAAGGTGGTCTCCGTCACGCGCAAGAAGGCGACCATGCCCGTTTCCGTCGTGCTCGTCGTCGATGCGACCACCGGGCAGAACGGCCTCAACCAGGCCAAGGAGTTCAACGACGCGCTCGCCTTGGACGGCCTCATCATCACGAAGCTCGACGGCACGGCCAAGGGCGGCATCGCCATCGCCATCTCCCACACCCTGAAGCTCCCCATCTACCGCATCGGCGTGGGGGAGGCCATCGAGGACTTCCAGCGCTTCGACGCCCACGACTTCGCCACGGCGCTCGTGGGAGACGGCAGCCTCGTCTAGCCTTTCGGGAAAGGACGACGCCCCATGTTCAATTCGCTGCAGGATCGCCTCCAAGACACCTTCGATCGCCTGAGGGGCAAGGGTCGCCTCACCGAGGACGACATCAACGTCGCGATGCGCGAGATACGCCTCGCGCTCCTCGAGGCCGACGTCAACTTCCGCGTGGTCAAGCGGTTCGTCGCCGTCTGCAAGGAGCGGTGCCTCGCCGCCGACGTGCTCGATTCGCTCACGCCCGCCCAAAACGTCGTGCGCGTCGTGCTCGAGGAGCTCACGCAGCTCCTCGGTTCCACCGAATCGGCGCTCACGCTGGCGCCCAACCGCCATCCGAACTCGATCATGCTCGTGGGCCTCCAGGGCTCCGGCAAGACGACCGCGGCGGCCAAGCTCGCCTACCTCCTGAAGAAGCAGGGGCAGCGGCCGATGCTCGCGGCCTGCGACGTCTACCGCCCCGCCGCCATCGACCAGCTCCAGACCCTCGGCGCCGAGGTCGGCGTGCCCGTCTACACGGGCGATCGCACAGATCCCGTGGCCATCGCGACGGGCGCCGTCAAGGCCGCCGCCGACGAGGACGCGACGGTCGTCATCATCGATACCGCCGGGCGCCTCCAGATCGACGAGGTGATGATGGCCGAGGCCGTGGCCATCAAGAACGCCGTGCGCCCCGATCAGGTGCTCATGGTCGTGGACGCCATGGCCGGCCAGGATATCGTGAACGTGGTCACCGAGTTCTCCGAGCAGACCGATTTCGACGGCGTGATCATGTCCAAGCTCGACGGCGACGCGCGCGGTGGCGGCGCGCTCTCCGTGCGCGAGGTCACCGGCAAGCCCATCAAGTTCGTCTCCATGGGCGAGAAGCCCGATTCCCTCGAGGTCTTCCATCCCGATCGCATGGCCAAGCGCATCCTCGGCATGGGCGACGTCGTGGGCATCATCGAGCGGGCCGAGGAGCTCGCCGACGCCGAGGCCATCGCCGACGCAGAGCGGATGCTCAACGAGGGCTTCACCATGGACGACATGCTGAAGCAGGTGAACACCATCCGGAAGATGGGCGGCCTCGCGAAGATCCTCGGCATGCTACCCGGAGGCGAGCGGCTCATGGGGCAGATGCCCGAGGGCGGCATCGACGAGAGCGTCGTCAGCCGCATGGAGGCCATGATCTTCTCCATGACGCCCCAGGAGCGCGCCCGTCCGAAGATCATCAACGGCATGCGCCGCGCGCGCATCGCCAAGGGCTCCGGGCGCTCGGTGCAGGAGGTGAACCAGCTCCTTCGCCAGTGGGACGAGATGAACAAGATGATGGGCAAGCTGCGTTCGCTGCAGAACAACGGCCAGCTCTCGCCTCGCGCCATGAAGCAGATGGCGGCCCAGATGCAAAACCAGCCGGCTCCCGGTGGCGGCAACCGCGCCCAGCGCCGCATGCAGGCGCGCAAGAAGGGCAGGCGCCGCTAGGGCTCGGGCTCAGTAGTGCGTGACGACGACGTCGCCCTGGTTCACGAGGGAGCAGAGCTCCCCCGCCGCGGAGACCGGCAGGTTCACGCAGCCGTGGGAGCCGTTGTAGAGGTAGATCGAGCCGCCGAAGGAACCGCGCCAATCGGCGTCGTGGAGACCGACGGAGTTGCCGATGAAGGGCATCCAGTAGCGCACCTTGGATTCGTAGTCCTTCGTGCCGTCCGGCTTATAGCCGATGAGCGTCGTCGCGGGGTTGCCCTTGTTGAAGTAGCCGTCGATGTACCAGACGCCCGTCGGCGTGTTGTGGTTTTGGCTGTCGTCGCCGGAGACGCACTCGGACTCCCAGATGATCGAGCCGTCGTCGCCGTACATGCGCACGTACTGCTCGGAGAGGTCGACGTCGATGTAGCGGTTGCCCCAGTCGCGGCCGCCCTCGTCGGGCACGGTGGAGGCGGATTGCAGGATGGGCACGTCCACGTCCTGGCTCTCACCGCTCATGACGGCGTTCACCACGAGCGGCGTGAGCGAGGCGGAGTCGATCGACCAGCCGTAGGAGCCGCCGTTCACGGTGATGGTCTTGCCGTCGGCGCGGGTGTAGGTGCGCGTGCGGTTCACGGTGTCGAGGCGCGACGAGAGATCGTTCCTGCCCCACTCGGTGATGGCCGCCTCGTCGAGGATCGGGTTCAGCGAGTCGTCGATCTTCACCCAATCCTTGATGCGATCGGGGCCGATGACCTCGGCGGTCTCTCCGTTCATCTTGAGGGTGACCTCGGTGTCGAGGTAGGAGTTGGCCTGGGCTTCCGCGGCGAGGAGCCGATCGTTGGTCGACGTGATCTTCGGCCGGAGGAGCGCGTTCTCCTCGACCATGTAGCTGTCGGCGAAGTTCTCCACGGCGCCCTTGACGCCCTCCTGCACCGTCGCCTCGTCGAGCTTGGCGCCGATCTCCTCGTCTTGGACGACGAATTTGTCCTCGTCGTCGCTATAGACGAGGGTGGCGTCCTCGGGGGCCTTGGCCTTCTCGTTGAGGCTCGAGACCTCCTTGCCCACGAGCTCGTTCAGCTTCTCCTCGTCGTAGCTCGAGGCGGAGCTCGCGGTGATGGAGCGCGCCTTCCAGATGGTCGCGGGCCAGCTCCAGGGTTCGGTGGCCTCGAGCGCCTCGGTCGCATAGGTTTCGCCGTCGATGCCGAGGCCGATGTCGCCGCCTTCGACGGTGAAGTTCAGGCCCTCGCCGCTCACGGCGAGCGAGTAGTCCATCGAGAACTGGTCGAGGGAGCCCTTGAGGTCGTCTTTCGACATGAGGGAGACGTCGCGCCCGTTCACGGTGGTGTTCGGCATGAACGTGTTCGAGAAGTAGAGCGCACCGCCCACGTAGACGGCGACGAGTGCGGCCGCGCAGCCGCCGACGATGCCCCAGACGAGTTTCTTCGAGTGGTGCTTCCCGGGCTTCTCCTCGCCCTCGTCCTCGGCGGGAGGCGGCGTGCCGAGCGCGTAGAGGGGGGCCACGACGACGGTCTCCTCGCCGGCGTCATCGGTGCCCGCGTAGGGGTTTTCCCCGCCCGGGCTCGAGGCGTCGCTCGTCGAGCCCTCATCGGCATTCGGAGCCGCGACGCTCTCATCGGAGGCTCCGAGGAGCCTCGTGGCGTCGTCATCGGCATCCGAGCCGCCCTGCGCCGCGGCTGCCTCGATCTCTTGCTGCGTGAGCTCCGCGAAGGACGCGGTCTGCTCGGCGTGACGCTCGGCTTTGAAGAGGTTCGCCTTGGCCTTGGGGCTGACGGCGTTGTTGGGAGCCATGTGGCGAGCTTGGCGCGCGGCCTTGGCGGCGCTTGCGCGCGCCGTGTGGAAACCTCCGGAAGCGGCTTCCGCGTTTTCCTGCGGATCCTTCGCCATCGCACCCCCTCGCTTCTTCCGAGTAGTCTAATCCAAGCGAAAAACTCTACCCCAGAGGCCCTGCCGCGAGCCCCTCATCGGTCGCCATCAACAACTTTTCAAATGGATGGAGAGACGGTGACGGCACGCGCGTGATCTCCGGGTTCGGCGAGGGCACGAGGGTCGGGAGGTGCGACTGATGGCTGTCATTCGCATGGGGGAGATCGGCGACGAGCGGCTCGGCGCCTACGTCTCGCTCACGAACCGCCAACTCCGTCGCTCCCTCGAGGCCGCGAACGGCCTCTTCATCGCCGAATCGGCGCTCGTGGTGGAGAAGGCCCTCGCGCTCGGCTATCGGCCGCACTCGCTCCTCGTGGCCGAGCGGCGGTTGGAAAACCTCGAGCCCCTGCTCTCACATGTGCCCGCCCGCGTGAGCGTCTTCGCGCTTCCGGATGCCGAGATCGAGAAGCTCACCGGCTATCGCGTCCACCGCGGCGTCCTCGGCGCCTTCGAGCGACCCGCGCCCGGGAGCATGGCCTCGCTTCTCGCGGAGGCTCGGAATCTCTGCGTGCTCGAGGCCTCCGTCGACGCCGCCAACGTGGGTGCCATCTTCCGCGCCGCGGCGGCCCTCGGAGCCGACGGCGTGCTCCTCGACCCCACCTGCGCCGATCCCCTCGAGAGAAGGTGCCTGCGCACCTCGATGGGCTGCGTGCTCGAGCTTCCCTTCGCGCGCGCCGGGGCATGGCCCGAGCCCTCGATGGGGACGCTTCGCGATCGCGGCTTCACCGTCGTCTCCTGCGCGCTCCGAAAGGACGCGCGCGATCTTCGCGAGTTCGCCCGGTCCTGGCGCGCTCGGCGCGCGGCGGATCCCGAGGCGCGTCTCGCGCTCGTCTTCGGGACGGAGGGAGCGGGACTCGCGCCCGAGACCATCGCAGCCTCGGACGCGAGCGTCGTCATTCCCATGGCGCGAACCGTCGATTCGCTCAACGTGGCGAGCGCGGCGGCGATCTTCTTCTGGGAGCTCTTCTAGCCGTCGTTTCCGGTGTGGGCGGGCAGGAGGTCGTTGTCGCGGCTGAAGATCCGCATGAACTCATCGCCCGTGATGGTCTCCTTCACCTGCAGGTAGCGGGCCAGCTCGTGGAGCTTGAACTGGTTCTCGCGCAGGATGCGGATGGCCGTCTGATGGCAGCTCTCCACGATGTCGTGCACCACCTGGTCGATGCGCTCGGCCGTGCCGTCGGCCACCGTGAGGGTCGCGGTGTTGTTGAGGTAGCGGTTCTGCACCGTGCCCAGCGCCACCGGCCCGAACTCGTCGGACATGCCGTACTGCGTGACCATGTTGCGGGCGAGCTGCGTCGCGCGTTCGATGTCGTTGGCCGCGCCGGTGGTGACGTCGTGGAAGATGATCTCCTCGGCGCTCCGACCGCCGCAGAGCACGGCGATCTGGTTCAGGGCCTCGGTCTTCGTGGTGAGGAAGTGCTCGTCTTCCTCCACCTGCATCGTGTAGCCGAGGGCGCCCGAGGTGCGCGGGACGATGGTGATCTTCTGCACCGGCGCCTCGCCGCGCTGGATGGCGGCGACGATGGCGTGGCCGATCTCGTGGTAGGCGACGAGCTTCTTCTCCTTCTCGGAGAGCACCGTCGATTTGCGCTGCTCGCCGGCGATGACGACCTCGACCGATTCCTGGAGGTCCTCCTGGGAGACGCGGTTGCGCCCCATGCGCACGGCGCGCAGGGCCGCCTCGTTGATGATGTTCGCGAGGTCGGCGCCCGAGGCACCGGGCGTCGAGCGGGCGATGACGTCGAGGTCGAGGCCGGGATCCATCTTCACGTCGTGGGCGTGGAGCGAGAGGATCGCCTTGCGCCCCGCGAGATCGGGCAGCTCGACCGGGATGCGCCGGTCGAAGCGCCCGGGGCGAAGCAGCGCCGGGTCGAGCGTGTCGGGGCGGTTCGTGGCGCCGATGACGACGATGCCCTTGTGGTTGTCGAAGCCGTCCATCTCGGTGAGCAGCTGGTTCAGCGTCTGCTCCCGCTCGTCGTTCGTGGTGAGGCCGGCGTCGCGCCGCTTGCCCACGGTGTCGATCTCGTCGATGAAGACGATGCAGGGCGCCTTCTCGTTGGCCTGTTTGAAGAGATCGCGCACCTTCGCGGCGCCGCGACCGACGAACATCTCGACGAATTCCGAGCCGGAGATGGAGAAGAACGGCACATGCGCCTCGCCGGCGACGGCTTTGGCCAGAAGGGTCTTGCCCGTGCCCGGAGGCCCCACGAGGAGCGCGCCGCGCGGCAGCTTGGCTCCGATGGCCTCATAGCGCTGCGGTTTCTCGAGGAAGCTCACGATCTCGGCGAGCGACGCCTTGGCCTCGTCCTCGCCGGCCACGTCCTTGAACGTGACGCCGGTCTCCGACTGCGCCACCACCTTCGCGCCGCTCTTGCCGAAGTTGCCGATGCCGCCTCCGCCGAAGGTCATCGAGGGAGCGTCGTCGCCCATCGACTTCCTCAGCTGGCGATTGAGCAGGTATCCGCCGCCGAAGATGAAGAGGAGCGGCAGGCCCCACATCATGAGCAGGTAGAGCAGCATGCTCGAGCCCTGGTCGGGCAGCTCTGCCGTGAACGTGACGCCTGCCTTCGTGAGACGATCGACCAGGTCGGTGTCGCCGGGGAAGACGTTGGTCTCGTAGGTCGTGCCCGACGCGCTCCCCTTGCCGGTGAAGAGGATGGTCGAGTTCTCGGTGTCGTATTGCACCTGATCGACCTCGCCGTCGTCCACCATGTCGATGAACGTCGAGTAGTCGACCGTCTGCACCTGGTTCGTGGAGACAGCCGGATAGATGAACGCCCGCACCGCCACGATGATGGCGATGACGAGGATCACGTAGAGGATGATCGACTGTCGCTTCTTCTTCTCGTCCACGGGACTCCCGTCTCGGGGTGGATCTCTCTGAGACCTCATACCCTATCAGCTCACGGCCGGACACAAGGGCGATTGCCGGGGGAGGGGCCGAACACCCGGGCCTCCCAATTGCCATGTCGAAGATCGTCGCGGATTCGCACGTTGCCCGCCCAACCTCTGTAGAATCGGAGCCCGGGCACGATCCGAGGGAGGTGCGTCGTGGACGGCGAGGTGAACGTGAAGACCGAACGGCTTCGCGAGTTCATGGATGCGCTCGCATGCGCCGAGCCGACGCCGGGCGGCGGTGCGTCATCGGCGGTCGCGGGCGCACTCGGCTGCGCGCAGGCCCAGATGGTGGCCGCCATCACCGCGCAAAATCCCAGATACGCCGAGGTGCGCGACGCCATGGAGGAGTGCTGGGATCGCCTGGCGGGCCTGCGCACGCGCTTCATGGGGCTCGCCGACGAGGACGCGCGGGGCTACACGACGGTGGCCCGCGCGCTCAAGATGCCGCGCGAGAGCGAGGCCGAGAAGGCCGAACGGGCCCGCGTGCTGGCGGACGCGCTCGAGGGGGCGTGCAGAGCGCCCTTCGAGATGCTCGCCTGCGCAGGCGAGGCGCTCGAGGCTCTCGACTTCCTCGCCAAGAAGGGGAGCAAGCTCGCCAAGAGCGACGTGATCTGCGCGGCGGCGCTCCTCGAGGCGGCCGCAAACGGCGCGAGCGCCACGGTGCTCGCCAACACCTCCTGGATGGCGGATAGGGAGCTGGCGCGGCGCCTCGAGGCGCTGGAGGCCCATCAGCGAGAGCTCGTGCGGCTCTACGGCGCGGAGATCGGCGCGCGGGTCGAGCGGGAGCTCCTCGCATGATCGACCTCTTGGGCGCGCCCGTCGCGCGGTCGTTGAACGATGCCACGCGCGAGCGGGTGGCTCGCCTCGCGCTCGAGGGCCGCGAGGCGAAGCTCTTCATCGTGCGCGTGGGAGGAGACGAATCCGATGCCGCGTATCTGCGTGGCATCTCCAGAGCCGCCGAGGCCACGGGCGTGGGCGTGGAGCTCGCGGAACTCGAGCCGAACGTGCCCGAGGGGGAGTTGGAGGGGCTCCTTCTGGACCTCTCGGCCGATCCTGGCGTCTCGGGGATCCTCCTTCTGCGGCCGCTTCCCGCGGGCCTCGACGAGCGCAGGGCCGCGGCGTGCATCGCGCCCGGGAAGGACGTGGACGCCATGGGCGATCGAAGCCTCGCGGCGCTCTTCGCGGGCGAGAGGGCGCCCTTCGCCCCGGCCACGGCCAAGGCGGTCATGGAGCTCCTCGACTACTACGGCTATGCGCTCCGAGGGCGCGTGGGGTGCGTGCTCGGCCGCTCGACGGTCGTGGGGCGGCCGCTCCAGGCGCTCCTCACGGCCGCTGACGCGACGGTCACGCTCTGCCATTCCAAGACCTCGGGGATAGCCGAGATCTGCCGGAGAAGCGAGTTCGTCATCGCCTGCGTGGGCGTGCCGGGCTTCCTCACGCCCGAGATGGTGGGGGATGGCGCGTGGGTCGTGGACGTGGGCGTGAACGTCACGCCCGAGGGCGGGCTCGTGGGCGACGTGGATCCCGCCGTGGCCGAGGTCGCCGGTGCCCTGACGCCCGTCCCCGGCGGCGTGGGCGCCGTCACGGCGGCCACGCTCATCTCCCAGGTGGCGCGCGCCGCCGAGCGATCGATGCGAGAGGAAGGGAACCATGGCTGAGACGAACCGTGCCCGCGTCGTCCTCGACGGGCTCGCGAGCCGAAAGAGCGTCCGCGTCTTCGAGGACAAGGACATCGACGAGGAGACGAGGGCCGAGATCCTCGAGGCGGCCTTCCAAGCGCCCACAGCGGGAAACCAGCAGCTCTACTCCATCATCGACGTGCGCGCCCAAGCCGTGAAGGAGCGCTTGGCCGAGCTCTGCGACCATCAGGGCTTCATCGCGAAGGCGCCCATGGTGCTCGTCTTCCTCGCCGACTGCGAGAAATGGCGCGTGGCCTACGCCGAGGCGGGGATCGAGAGCCGCCCTGCGGGGAAGGGCGACGTGCTGCTCGCCTTCGCGGACGCGGCCATCGCCGCCCAGAACGCCGTCACGGCCGCGTGGGCCCTCGGCGTCGGTTCCTGCTACATCGGGGACGTGCTGGAGCGGCACGAGGCCATGGTCGAGCTCCTGAAGCTGCCCCGTCAGGCGATGCCGGCCGTCATGGTCGTCTTCGGCTATCCCACGGAGCGGCAGCGGCGTCGTCCGAAGCCGCTCCGCATGCCGGCGGAGCAGGTCGTGATGCGCGATTCCTATCGAGCGCTCACGGGCGAGGACGCTCGCGCGATGCTTGCCTCGCGGGTGGGGGAGCGCGGGTTCGACGAATGGGTCCGCGCCTTCCATGCGCGCAAGTACGCCTCGGACTTCGCGGCGGAGATGAACCGCTCCGTAGCCGCCTACCTCGAGAATTTCCACGAGTAGATGGGCGTGGGCACGCACATTCGCCGCGCGCTTCCCCATGCGGCGCCCATCATGGCCGGCTACGTGGCCATCGGCATTCCCTGCGGCATCCTCGAGGCCGAGGTGGGGATCGCGCCCTGGATGGCGCTCATCCTCTCCGCCACGTTCTACACGGGTGCAGGGCAGTTCATGCTCTCGAACCTCTGGCTCGCGGGCCAGCCGCTCTACGCCATCGCCGCGTCCATCTCCTTCGTGAACCTGCGCCAGCTCCTCTATTCCGCCGCCTTCGCTCCGCGCTTCCAGAAGGTGCGCCGCGGGCTCGCCGCGCTCTTCGCCCTCACGGTGACCGATGAATCGTTCGGGGTGAACATGGATCGCTTCGCGGCGAGCGAGGAGGCGGCGGTGATGAGTGGCGATGCGGGGCTCTATCCGTGGGACGCGGCGGACGCCACCTGCCTCAATCTGCTCTCGATGAGCGCCTGGGCGCTCGCGAACTGCGTCGGAGCGCTCGTGGGTGCCGCGCTCGCCATTCCCACGGCCGTGGCCTCCTTCGCCATGACCGCCATCTTCATCTGCCTCCTCTTCGGGCGCACCTTCACGAAGACGACCGTCCTCGTGGGCATCGTCTCGGCCGCCGGGGTCGTCGCCTGCAAGCTCCTCGGCCTCTCGCAACCGGCGATCATCGTCGGGGCCGTGCTCGGGGTGGCCGTGGGGGCCGTCTTCGACGTCGTCCGCGGGGCGGAGCTCTCCGTGCCCGAGACGGCCGAGGAGGCCCTGGCGGACGAGGAGAGGTATTCCGAGGGCGTGCTCGACGCCCAAACCCTCGCCGAGCACGAGGACGAGCCCTTCGGGGGAGGCGAGGCGTAGATGAGCTTCTCCGAGTTCCTGCTGCTCTACGTCATCCTCATGACCACCATGGTGCTCTCGCGCACGGTGCCGCTCTTCGCCCTGCGCGGGCGCGAGCTCTCGCCTCGGCTCGTGGCGATCCTCGACCTCATCCCCGTTGCGGCGTTCGCGGCCCTCGTGGCGAACGACCTCATGCAACCCGAGGCGTGGGCGACAGGTAACGTCTGGCAGGCCCTCGTGCCGCTCATCGCGGCGGGCGGCGTCGTGGTGGTCGCCCGCAAGACGGGCTCGCTCATCGGCTGCGCCGTGGCGGGGCTCGTCTTCTACGTCGTACTCGGCGCGATCCCCCTCTAGGGGAGCCGCGTGCGCCGTGCCAGGCGAATTCCCTGAATAGGCGGGACGTGCGTGGCGTAGGATGAGGGCGTACCGGAGCGCCCTTATCGGGGCCCTATGAGAGAGGCAGGCTTCCATGGCCAACCGCATCGTCCTCAACACCATCTCCTACCACGGCGAAGGCGCCCTCGACGAGCTCGTGGGCGAGCTCGATCGCAACGGCAAGAAGAAGGTGTTCGTCTGCACCGACCCCGATCTCGTGAGGTTCGGCGTCGCCAAGAAGGTCACCGACATCCTCGATGCGGCCGACGTGGATTACGAGGTCTTCCAGGATGTGAAGCCCAATCCCACCATCGAGAACGTGCAGGCCGGCGTGGCGGCGTTCGAGGAGTCCGGCGCGGATTCCATCATCGCCCTCGGCGGCGGCAGCGCCATGGACACGGCCAAGGCCATCGGCATCATCGTGACGAACCCCGAGTTCGCCGACGTGCGCTCCCTCGAGGGCGTCGCCCCGACGCAGCATCACGCCGTCTTCACGATCGCCATCCCCACCACCTCCGGCACGGCCGCCGAGGTGACCATCAACTACGTCATCACCGACGTGCAGAAGAAGCGCAAGTTCGTCTGCGTCGACACGAACGACATCCCCGAGGTCGCCATCGTCGACCCGGCCATGATGGCCTCGATGCCCGTCGGCCTCACCGCCGCGACCGGCATGGACGCCCTCACGCACGCCATCGAGGGCTATACGACGAAGGCCGCCTGGGAGATCCCCGACATGTTCCACCTCGAGGCCATCCGCCTCATCTCAGAGCACCTGCGCGACGCCGTCGCCGAGGCGAAGAGCGGCGAGCCCGGGCCCGGGCGCGCCGGCATGGCGCTCGCCCAGTACATCGCGGGAATGGGCTTCTCCAACGTCGGCCTCGGCATCGCGCACTCCATGGCGCACACCCTCGGCGCCAACTACGACACACCCCACGGCGTCGCCTGCGCGATCATGCTGCCGCACGTGATGGCCTACAACGCCGGCTCCACCGGCGATCGCCTGCGCGAGGTGGCCCGCGCCATGGGCGTCGCCGGCGTGGACGAGATGTCCATCGAGGACGCTCGCGAGGCCGCCGTGGATGCCGTCCGCCAGCTCGGCGAGGACGTGGGCATTCCCACGGTCGTGGACGGGCTCGTCGAGGACGATCTCGACCGTCTCGTGGCCGATACGCTCGCCGACGCCTGCGCGCCCGGCAATCCGCGCGAGGCCACGGCCGAGGACGTGGAGATCCTCTTCCGCAAGGTCATGCCGAACTAGCTCGCGCCAGGCGCGCGCCCGCACATGCGGGCGCGTGGAGGGTACGTGAAAAGGGCCGCGCCCCCGGAGGGGACGCGGCCCTTTGTTCGGCTGCGGATGGGCGTTTAGGCGCTCGGGGTCGGATCGCTCGGCGTGGTGCCGTCGCTCTCTGTCTCGGGCTTGGAGGCGTCGGGAGCGGGAGCGGGGGAGGGCTCTGCTGCCTTCGCGGGCTCGGGAGCCGGAGCCGCCTCGGGCGTGGGATCCGCGGGTTTTTCGTCGGGGATGCCGACGGAGGCCTCCGCGTCCCTGGCTGCGGCTTCGGCGGCCTTGGCGGCGTCCCTGGCCTTGGCGAGGGCCTCGTCCGCCTCGGCTTCCTGCTTGAGCGCCGCGGAGGCGACGGCGAGCTTCTCGGCTTCGGCCTCGGCCTGCTTGGCGGCCGCGTGGGCGTCATCGGGAAGCACGGCGGCGGCCACCTCCTCGGCCGATGCCGCGGGGACCTCGACCCCGGGGATCGGCGTCGCGGGCTTCGTCTCCGCCTTCGGCTTGGCGACGGCCTCGACCGTCTCCTGGAGCGGTTCGGGAACGGGCGTGGCACTCACCGCGGTGCCGGCTTCGACCTTCTGGGCGGCGGTGGCGATGACGGCCTCCTTGGACGCCTCATGCGAGACGACCGGCGCGGGAGCGGGTGTGCCGTTGCCCTTCTTTCCGAAGAGCTTGCCGCCCTTGTTCGGGCCGTAGCCCTCGTACTTGGAGAGGTCGACGTGCTCGTCAGGCGACCACGGGTGCTTGATGGGAAGGCCCATTGGGTCCTGACCCTGCGCGAGGACGTCGGCGGGGACGTTCGAGGTGACGCGGGCCGGCTTCTTCAGACCCTCGATCTCCCAGGTGAAGGGGGACATCTCGTTCTTCGGATCGACCCAGTTCCTCTTGCGGCTGAGTGCGTAGATGCCGAAGGAGACGAGCAGGACGATGGCGGTGAGCGCGCAGACGATGATCACGTATTCGGTGCCGGAGCCGATCTCGGCCTTGATCTGCGCGGGCGGGATGATGGAGAGGACGATGCCGAAGATCGCGGCGAGGGTGCCGACGCCGGCGACGATCCAGGCACCCACCATGCCACCGGGCACCACGAAGGAGCGCGGACGGTTCGGTTGGGTGTAGCGCAGGCGGATGAACGCGATGAACATGAGGACGTAGTAGAGCATGTAGAGGATCGTGATGGCCTGCGTGATGAGGACGACGAAGCCCTCGATGTTGGGGAGCAGGAAGACGATGAAGGCGACGAGTGTCATGCCGCCGAGCTGGACGTACATGAGGCGGGAGGGCATGCCGTTCTTGTTGGAGTTCTGGAGGAACTTGGGCAGGAAGCCCGAGCGACCGGCGTTGCCGAGCATCACGGACGGGCCGGCGAGGTTGGTCACGAGGTTGGCGATCGTGGCGCCGAGGCCCAGGTACACGAAGACCATGTAGAGCCACGGGATGCCGATGGTGGAGCCGAGCGTCTTATACGTGGCGTAGAGCGTGTAGAGGACGTTGATCTGGTCGTTCGGGATGACGGCCGCGATGATGAGCGTGCCGACCATGAAGATGATGAGCGCGAGGACCATCGAGATGACGATGGAGAGCGGGTAGGTCTTGCGCGGGTTCTTGATCTCCTTGATGTGGGCGGCGTTCATGTCGATGCCCGCGAAGGAGAAGAACACGCCGGCTGCGAGTGCGAGGGTGTTCAGGCCCTCCCACTTCGGGATGAGCGAGTTGGTGTTGGGATCCTGCATGAACTCGATGGGGTGGCCCTGGGCGACGTAGACGAAGAAGAGGACGATGATCGTCGCGAGCGGGATGAAGGTGCCCACGAGCACGCCGTACTTGGTGAGCGGCGCGAAGGTCTTGACGCCCTTGGTGGCGAGCCAGCAGAGGAACCAGTAGAAGGCGAGCCAGCAGCACATGATCAAGAGCTCGTTCGAGGGGTGTTGCGCGAAGTCCACGGCCCAGTCGAAGTCCGGCGTGAAGAAGCCGATCGTGGCCGAGAAGCTCGCGACGCCCACGCCGAAGTTGAACGTCGTCTGGAACCAGAGCAGGAAGATGCAGACGAAGGCCCAGGCGGGGCCGATGCCCTCGCCGACCCACCGGAAGATGCCGCCTCGTTCGTTCCAACCGCCCGCGAGCTCGGCCGCAACGAGGCCGGTGGGCAGGAAGAAGACGAGTGCGCCGATGATGAAGTACGTGACCGAGGAGAGCCCGTAGAACGACTGCTGGACGTCGTTCGCGAGGCCCGCGACCACGGTCACGTTCATCATCGTGAGCGCTGCGAGCGAGATGTAGTTGGTGCTCTTGCCTGAGGCGGCGGCGACGGCTGCGGTGCCGCCCGATCCGTGCTTTCGGAGGCCCATGTTCCTCTCCTTAGTATGCGGCCGCATCGGGCGGTCGTTTCCCCTGCTTGCATACGTGCACTGGCGTGTTCCATACCCAAAGGAGCGTCCGCATTGCGGTGAAATCCGCCGAGTGGTTTGAAATACCCCGAGCTCAGAGCCCAAGCGCTTGAGAGACGGCGAGGGCCGCGCCACCCGCACGCGGGAGCGCGGCCCTGTCTTCGGCGTCGTTGCGCCGGGTATGTCGCGAGATCCGTTACGGAACCGGGTTGAAGGTGCTCCAGTAGGGAAGCACGACCGGCTCGGTGTCGAGGACGGCCTTGAGATCGTCGGGCAGGAGGTCCTTCAGGATGACGACCTCGTAGGTGTACTCGTCCATCCACTCGTCGTTCATGATGAAGTAGCCGTTGAAGCCGACCTTCTGG
>CANQFP010000008.1 GCA_947599965.1 uncultured Atopobiaceae bacterium
CACCTCTTCATGCTCACCGGCGGCGAGCCGCTCGTGCGCAAGAAGGACATCATCAAGCTCGCCGAGAAGCACCAGGACTGCGTGTTCAACATCTTCACGAACGCGAGCCTCGTCGACCAGCCCTTCTGCGACGACGTGCGCCGCGTGGGCAACATCGCCTTCTCGATCTCCCTCGAGGGCTTCGAGGACGCAAACGACGGCCGCCGAGGCGATGGCAGCTTCCAGGAGGTCATGGACGCCATGGACCTCATGAAGAAGAACAAGCTCATCTTCGGCACCTCCACGGCCTACACCTCGAAGAACTACAAGGCCGTCACCGACGACGACTTCATGGACCTCCTCGTGGAGAAGGGCTGCCGCTTCGCATGGTTCTTCCACCTCATGCCCGTGGGAGCCGGCGCCGACGTGGATCTCATGCCCACGCCCGAGCAGCGCGAGTACGTGCTGAACCGCATCCGCGAGATCCGCGGCATCACCGGCGGCAAGCCCATCTTCGCGATGGACTTCCAGGACGATGGCGAGTACGTCGGCGGTTGCATCGCCGGCGGCCGCATCTACTGCCACGTGAACGCCGCGGGCGACGTGGAGCCCTGCGTCTTCATCCACTACTCCGGCGCCAACATCCGCGAGCAGAGCTGGATCGAGTGCCTCCAGCAGCCGCTCTTCCAGTCCTATCGCAAGCACTGGCCCTTCAACGACAACCTCTTGAAGCCCTGCCCGATGCTCGAGAACCCGGGCCAGATCTACATGATGGTGCATGAGAGCGACGCCCACAGCTCCGACTACGCCGCCCCCGAGACGGTCGAGGAGCTCGTCGAGCGCACCGTGCCCTATGCCGAGGCGTGGAACGAGACGGCCGATCGCATCTGGCTCTCCGAGCACCCGACCGGCAAGAAGGTCTACGCCGACGCGCTCTCAACGGTGGGCGTGGATGACAAGGCCAAGCTCATCGCCGCCGACGACGAGGCCGCCGAGGCCGAGCTCGAGGAGCTCGCCGCCGACGCCGAGGAGTTCGGCGCCGAGCTGGGCGACCTCGAGGAGGGCATCGAGGCCCAGGCGGCCGAGGAGCGCGAGGTCGTCCACGCGATGTATCGCAAGTAGGCGCGAGCTCTCATAGCCGAACATCCAAACCGGCTCCGCCTTCTCGGCGGGGCCGGCTTTTCGCGCGCGAGCTCGGGTCTTGCAGCTCGTAGCTCGTAGCTCGTAGCTCGCGGCTCGTGACCTGCAATTTCCTGCACGCCCCCGATCCCCGCCCCCGATCCCCGCCCCCTCTCTCGCGCTTCACATAACATCTCAGAATTACACGGCATCGCGGCAGGAAGGCTCAGAAACTCCTCGCCCCGTGCCATCGGGCGGCATGGGGCGAGGAGTTTCTGACGTGGATTCATCCCGAATCCGGCATGAGGGCAGGAGTTTCTGAGTTTCCATGGCGCGAGGGCCACTCTTTCTGAGCTTTCGGCCCTCCGAATCGAGATACGAGTCAGAAACTCCTGCCCTCGCGGCAGCGGAATGACGAGCACTCGGCCTAGCGCGTCGGGATCCCCAGCGCCTGGGCGATCGAATGCTCGAATGGCGGGCGCAGCACGCCTTTTTCCGTGACGATCGCGGCGATATTGCGCGCCGGCGTGACGTCGAAGGCCGGGTTGTAGACCTTCACGCCCGCGGGCGCCATGCGCTTCGCGTAGTGGAGCTCCGTCACCTCGGCGGGATCGCGCATCTCGATCGGGATGTCCGCGCCCGTCGCGCAGGTGGCGTCGAAGGTCGAGGTCGGCGCGCACACGTAGAACGGCACGCCGTGCTCGGCGGCTGCGAGGGCCACCATCGAGGTGCCGATCTTGTTCGCCGTGTCGCCGTTGGCTGCGATGCGATCGGCTCCCACGAAGACGGCGTCGATGGCGCCCGTGGCCATGAGGGAGTTCGACATGTGGTCGCAGAGAAGCGTGGTGTCGATGCCGGCAGCCATGAGCTCGAGGGCCGTGAGGCGAGCGCCCTGGAGGAGCGGCCGCGTCTCGTCGCAGTACGCCCGAAGCGCCATGCCGCGCTCTTTGGCGAGGTAGATGGGGGCGGTCGCGGTGCCGTACTCCACGGCGCAGAGACGCCCCGCGTTGCAGTGCGTGAGGACGCCGAAGCCGTCTTCGATGAGCGAGAGGCCGTGCTCGCCGATCGCGCGGCAGCTCGCCATGTCCTCGTCGCGGATCGCTCGCGCCTCGCGGGCGAGGCCGTCCACCATGAGCTCGGGGTCGAGCGGCGTGCACGCGGAACACGTGGGGTCGGTGGCCACCGCGGTGAGCATGCGGCGCGTGGCCCACGAGAGGTTCACGGCCGTCGGTCGCGAGGAATCGAGGTAGGCGCGCGTCTCGAGGAGCCGCTCCCACACGTCCTCCGAGGCGGCGGTGGGGTGCGCCTCGAGCCAGTGGCGCGCGTCGAGGTAGAGCGCCATGGCGGCGAAGACGCCGATGGCGGGGGCACCGCGCACCTCGAGGCGCTGGATCGCGCGATAGGCCTCCTCGCGCGTGCACAGGTGCTCGAGCACCACCTCGCCGGGCAGCCGCGTCTGGTCGATGATGACGACCTCGCCCGCGGCGTCGTCCAGCTCGAGCGTGGGGATGCCAGCGATGCTCTCGCGGCGCTCGACGATGGTTTCGATCTCGTGCTCTGCCATGGCTCCTCGCTTCCCTCCGGGCGACGCGCGTTCGGCTTCGAGCGTAGCGCAGCACGGGCGCATGGACCGTGCAAGCCGTGGAGAAATTGCGCGCCCCGAGGCTATCCAACACGCGTTCTCGCTGCTCCACGCTCAGTTCGATATAAATCAATCTAACCGTTCACCCTTTGCAAGGTTTTTGCGCTTGACGGGCGATAGCGTGGGGCCCTATGGGCATCATCCTCACACACACCTGGGCATTCGCCATCATGCGCATGGGCCTGGCCGACACGACGCCACTCTCCCAAACGAGTTGCGTGCGCATTGTCGAAGGAGCGCGCTGCCCCATCGAGCAAGTTCGCACGATCCGTCATCGCATCGACGAGGAGATCCTCCTCAGCCACGATCGTTCGCTCTGGCCACGCCATCAACCTCTCGACGTCCTCGTATCCCGTCGTTCGGCGGATAGGAGGATCGAAGGGGTGAAGATCCACACGCACGCGTTCTCGCTCGCTTCGAGGTCGCTTATGCGGGTACGGCCGGATGTCGGCCTCGGCGACGACGTCTTCATCACCGCACCCGCCCTCACCTACCAGCTCCTCTGCGCGCGAATGCCATTTCCCGTGGCCCTGCTTGTGGGACTCGAGGCGCTTGGGAGCTTCCACCGGATTCCCGGTGAGGGAGGACGCACGTGCTACGACGTGGCGCCCGTGACCACGCACGAGGCACTCGAGCACGGGCTCGCGGATCTTTCGCATGCCTACGCGCAGAGCAGGGAGGCGGGCCTCAAGGCGCATGCGCCGATAGGGCTCGGCGTGTGCCAGCGTGCGCTTCCCTGGCTCAAGGAGGGCTCCGCCTCGCCCATGGAAGCCGCGATATTCGCGCTCCTCTGCCTTCCGGTGAGGGAAGGGGGCTACGGCTTTCCTCTCCCCGAGCTCAACGGCGAAATCACGCTGAATAGCCGTCAAACGCACCTCACGGGAACGCGATCCATGCGCTTTGATTTCTTCTGGCGCGACGCGGGCCTCGCCGTGGAGTACGACAGCGACGCCTACCACGTCGCGGGAGTCGCCCCAGAGAAGGTGCTGCGGGATAAGCGCCGCGTTAACGCAGCGAAGATCGCGGGAATCGACGTGCTCACCATCACGCGCGACACCGTGATGAAGCGCAACTCCTTCGATCTTTTCGCCTCGGAGCTCGCGCGGCGTTTGGGCAAACGGCAACGCGCGCTCAGCCCTCGCGCGCTCACGGCGCGCGGCGACCTGCGCGACTTGGTCCTCTACGGACAATGCCGCGAGGGCAGGAGTTTCTGACTCGTATCTCGATTCGGAGGGCCGAAAGCTCAGAAAGAGTGGCCCTCGCGCCATGGAAACTCAGAAACTCCTGCCCTCATGCCGGATTCGAGCGGAATCCACGTCAGAAACTCCTCGCCCCATGCCACCCGATGCCGCGAGGGCAGGAGTTTCTGAGCCTCCCTGCCGCGATGCCGTGTAATTCTGAGATGTTATGTAAAGCGCGAGAGGGGGGCGGGGATCGCTCAAGGGCGCTTTCTGCCTCGCCTATGGAGGCGGCAGCGGCTTCGATGGCGGAGGGTGCATCGTGACCGGAGCCAAGGGCATCCACGTCTAGGAACAGACGCCCACTTCGTGCGCCTCACGCCTCCCGAGGCGCGGGAAACAGACGAGTGCCAAGCGGGGTGTTCGCGGCGAGCGGGCGTCCCGCTTCGTGTGCGAGTGGTGAAGCGGCGCCGCGAGCCGAGTCGTGCCCAAGGTGGAGCAGGCGCTGCGCTACCCTTGGGGTTCGGACTGTGACGCGGCTCGAGAAGTCGCCTGAAGTGCGGCTCCGCAACGCCGCAAGAAGGAGCAACCATGGCAGAGAAGGTCAAGAACGTCGTCCTCGTCGGCCAAGGAGGCGTCGGGAAGACGATGGTGGCGGAAGCCATGCTTCACCTTTCCGGCGCAACCAATCGTCTCGGTGGCCACGCCGGCACCAAGGCCAACCTCGACTACGACCCCGAGGAGGAGAAGCGTTCCTTCTCCATCAACCTCTCCATGGCGCCCATCACCTGGCTCGGCATGCGCCTGAACATCCTCGACGCGCCCTGCTACCCGGACTTCGTGGGCGACGCCTACGCGGCCATGAGCGCGTGCGAGACCGCCGTCTTCGTGGTGGACGCGGCGAGCGGCCCCGGCGCCACCACCACGCGCCTCTGGTACGCCGCCGAGGAGCTCAAGCTCGCGAAGGCCGTCTTCGTGAACCGCATCGACCGCTCCGAGACCCCCTACGACCAGACCCTCGCCGAGCTCACCGAGCGCTTCGGCACCCGCCTCGGCGCCGTGACGCTGCCCATGGGCGTCGCGGGCGACTTCAAGGGCGTCGTGGACGTCGTGCGCCGCGAGGCGCGCCACCTCGACGCCAAGGGCAACGTCGTGGTGGAGGCCGTGCCGGCCGACATGGAAGAGGACGTCGAGACGGCGCGCGAGACCCTCATCGACCTCGTGGCCGAGGCCGACGACGATCTCATGATGAAGTACCTCGACGGCGAGCCGCTCTCCCAAGCCGAGATCGAGATGCTCCTCGGCAAGGCCATCCAGCAGCGCCTCTTCATCCCGGTCTTCGCGGGCAGCGCCGTCAAGGAGGAGGGCATCACCTCGCTCCTCGACGACATCGTGGCGTACTTCCCCTCGCCCGACACCAACGGCAAGGTGCCGCTCGTGAACGGCGAGAAGCTCGACGTCGACCCGGACGACGATCGCCCGGTGGTCTTCGTGTTCAAGATCCTGAACGACGCGCAGCAGGGCCGCATCGCCTTCGTGAAGGTGCTCACCGGCACCATCACCCCGGGTATCGAGCTCACGAACGCGCGCACCCGCAAGGGCGAGCGCCTCGCGCACATCTATCGCATGCTCGGCCACGACATGGCGGAGATCAAGAGCGCAAGCGCGGGAGACATCGTCGTCGTGCCGAAGATCGAGGCGCACTCCGGCGACACGCTCTCCGTCACCGGCAAGGTGGAGGCCGCGGAGTTCAACTTCCCGAACAGCCTCTACCGCATCGCCATCGAGGCCGACCAGCGCGGCGTCGAGGACAAGCTCTACACGTTCCTCGAGCGCATGAGCGACGCCGACCCCACGCTCAAGGTGGAGCGCGACGAGGACACCGGCCAGACCGTGATATCGGCCATTGGCGAGGCGCAGGTGTCGGTGTTGCTCGATCGCCTCGAGGCGCGCGCGGGCGTCTCCGCGCACACCGTGCCGCTGCGCATCCCGTATCGCGAGACGATCCGCCGCACCGCCTCCGGCCATGGCCGCCACAAGAAGCAGACCGGCGGCGCGGGGCAGTTCGCCGACGTGCGCATCCGCATCGAGCCGAACCCCGACCAAGGCTACGAGTTCCTCGACGAGGTCGTGGGCGGCGCCGTGCCCAAGGGCTTCATCCCCGCCGTGGACAAGGGCCTTCGCGAGACGATGGCCGAGGGCGTGCTCGCCGGCTACCCGATCATCGACGTGAAGGCGGCGCTCTTCGACGGGCAGTACCACCCGGTCGATTCGAACGAAATGGCCTTCCGCACCGCCGCGCGCCTCGGCCTCCAAGACGCCATGAAGCAGGCCGAGCCCGTGATCCTCGAGCCCATGGCGCACCTGCAGATCACCGTCCCGGAGAGCTACGCCGGCTCCATCATGGGCGACATCTCCGCCTCGCGCGGCAGGGTCGAGGGCATGGAGACGAACGCGAAGGGCGAGGTGCAGGTGAGTGCCACCGCGCCCTACGCCGAGGTCGTCGACTACGCCACGCGCCTCCGCTCGCTTTCGAGGGGCACGGGCGAGTTCACGCTCGAGATCGAGGGCTACGAGCAGGTGCCGCACGACGTGCAGAAGAAGCTCGCCGACGACTACGCCGAGCGTCGCGCGCAGGGCAGCCGCTAGTTCCATTCGTCGATACACAAGGCCCCGTTGCGCGAAGGAGCGCGACGGGGCGCTTCTCGCAGAAAAGGGGAAATCCATGCTCACGGCCAAGGAAATCGCGAAGGATATCTGGTGGGTCGGCGCCATCGACTGGAACGAGCGCCTGTTCCACGGCTACACCACCGAGAAGGGCATCACCTACAACGCCTACCTCATCATGGATGAGAAGGTCACGCTCATCGACACCGCGAAGGCGCCCTTCGCCGACGAGCTCATGGCCCGCATCTCCCAGGTGGTGGATCCCGCGAAGATCGACGTCGTCATCTCCAACCACGTGGAGATGGACCACTCCGGCTCCCTGCCCGTCGTGGCGAAGGCCTGCCCGAACGCCACCTTCTACGCCTCCACGAAGGGCTGCGAGGGCCTGAAGGCCCACTACGGCGACATCGCCGAGTTCCATCCGCTGAAGACCGGCGACGAGCTCTCCATCGGGAAGCGCACGCTCACCTTCGTCGAGACGCCCATGGTCCACTGGCCCGACAACATGGTCACCTACGACGCGACCGACCAGATCCTCTTCTCCAACGACGCCTTCGGCCAGCACTTCGCGAGCTCCAAGCACTTCGACGTCGACAACGACATGTGCGAGGTCATGAAGCAGGCCCGCAAGTACTACGCCAACATCGTGCTGCCCTACAGCCCGCAGGCCGCCAAGGCCGCCGCCGTGGTGAAGACGCTCGATCTCAAGATGATCTGCCCGGCCCACGGCATCATCTGGACCGAGCACATCCCCGACATCGTGGCCGCCTACGACGAGTTCACCAGCTGGAACGTGGTGGACAAGGCCGCCGTCATCTACGACTCCATGTGGAAGAGCACCGAGAAGATGGCCAAGGCCATCTGCGAGGCCTTCGTCGAGGAGGACGTGCAGGCCCAGTACATCAATTTGAACGACACCCACGAGAGCGACATCCTCGCCTACGTCATGGACGCCAAGTACGTCTGCGTGGGCTCGCCGACGCTGAACATGCAGATGATGCCGAACGTCGCGAAGTTCCTCACCTATTTCCGCGGCCTCAGCCCGAAGCCGCTGAACGCCAAGCGCGTGGGTCTCGCCTTCGGTTCCTACGGCTGGGCGCCCAAGGGTCCCAAGGACGTGGCGGCCGTGCTCGAGGAGATCGGGATGCAGATGCCCGTGGAGACCCTCACCCATCAGTGGATCCCCGGCCAGGCGTACCTCGATTCCATCCAGGAGACCGTGCGCGAGGCCATCGCGAAGAGCCTCTAGGAGCCGCTCCCTGCGCTCGTTGAATCATCCACTACACTGTGGGGCGTCCCCGAAGGCGGGGGCGCCCCGCCGACGTTCGTCGGCACTTCGAAGGAGAGACATGACCACCATCAACGTGAAGGGCATGCACTGCGCCCATTGCGACATGCTCGTTACCATGGAGCTCGAGGATCGTGGCGCGACCGACGTCAAGGCTGACCACGAGACCGGCGTCGTGACCTTCGAGGGCGATCTCGCCCCCGAGACCGTGAAGGAGGCGGTGGAGGCAGCGGGCTTCGAGGTGGCCTAGCACTTCCGCTTCTCGAACGTCCGAGCGCCATGCCATGGACATAGCGCTTTCAATCATCACGACCTTCATCCTCATCGTCGTCAACGGGTTCTTCTCCATGTCGGAGATGGCGCTGGTGAACGCCAAGCGCCCGATACTCGAGCACGACGCCGAGGAGGGCGATCGCAAGGCGCGCGCTGCCCTCGAGCTCTCCGAGGATTCCGGTGAGTTCCTCGCGGCCATCCAGGTGGCCATCACGCTCGTGGGCTTCTTCGCCTCGGCCGCGGCCGCCACGAACCTCTCCACGCCGCTCGCCGCGTGGATGACGAGCATCGGGTTGCCGGCCCAGCCGGCCTCCGTGCTCGCGCCCGTCATCATCACCCTCATCGTGTCCTACGTCTCCATCGTGATCGGCGAGCTCGTGCCCAAGCGCATCGCGCTCGCCGATTGCGAGGGCGTCGCCAAGCGAATCTCGGGCTTCCTCGCCGCCTTCACGGTGGTGGCGAAGCCGCTCGTCTGGCTCACCTCGGCCTCCGCCAACGGCGTCTCCAAGCTGCTCGGCGTTCGCTCGGCCGAGGACCGCCAGAACGTCTCCGAGGAGGAGATCCGCTACATGGTCTCCGACGCCGACGAGCTCTCGGACGAGGAGAAGTCGATGATCCACGAGGTCATCGACCTCGGCGATACGAAGGCCCGCGAGGTGATGATCCCGCGGGTCGACATGGACGCCCTCGAGGACGACGCGAGCCTCGTGGACGTGCTCAAGAAGATGCGCGAGACGGGCCACTCGAGGATCCCCATCTACCACGAGGACGTGGACGACATCGTGGGCATCGCGCACATCAAGGACGTGATCACGCCGATCGTGGACGAGGGGGAGGCGTCCGCTCCCATCCGCGACCACCTGCGCGAGGCCTCCTTCGTACCCGACACGAAGGAGATCATCCCGCTCCTCTCCGAGATGCAGCTCTCCCACGAGCAGATGGCCATCGTCGTGGACGAGTGGGGCGGCACGGCCGGGCTCATCACCCTCGAGGACATCGTCGAGGAGATCGTCGGCGAGATCGAGGACGAGTTCGACCCCGACAACAAGTTCCTCACGCGCCTCGGCGATCGCTCCTGGCTCGTGGACGGGCGCTTCCCGGTGGACGACGCCATCGAGCTCGGCTGGCCCATCGAGGATTCCGACGCCTACGAAACCGTGGCGGGCTTCATCCTCGACGAGGCGGACGGGCTGCCCGAGCCCGGCGACGTCATCGAGAAGGACGGCTGGATCTTCCGCGTGCAGACCGTCCGCGGCCAGCGCATCGCGCTTCTGCGCGTGCGTGCGCCGGAGCCCGCAGCCGAGAAGGATGACGAGCGTGAGGGGGAGGGTGGCCTGCTCTCGAGGATCCTCCCCGGGGGCTCCGCCGAGGCGGACGACGAGGCACCATCCGCAGGTAGCAACGGCTGATACGGCGCCGAGCCGCTACTATTGACGAGGTGGCGGGCCTCCCTTGGCGCCGCCCAACGCCCGAGCGAGAGACCGGAGGCACCATGGCGCAGCTCCTCGACATCCAGAAGGTCGTCATCGGCCCGGATTCCTTCACGGCCACCGTGCGCGTTTCCGAGGGCGTTCCGCTGAGCACCTCGGAAAACGTCGAGGCCACGGCCCGCGTCTACTGGCTCATGCCCGAGATCGCGGGCCACGTTTGCGTGGGCGACGGCGGCTCCACCTTCCAGGACGTCATGGGCGACACGAACATCGTCCACCTCATGGAGCACGTGACCCTCGAGCTCCTCGCCCGCACCAACATGGCGGGCGATCTTTCCAACGCCCGCACCCGCGCCACCTCCGTCGACCGCGTCTACGAGATCGAGCTCGCCTGCCCCGACGACGTGCTCGTGGCCTCGGCGCTCTCGAGCGCCGGCTGGATCATCCAGTGGGCCTTCGGCTCGGCCGACGAGGAGAGCAAGCCCAACGTCGACGCCATCGTGGCGGGTATCGTGAACCTCACCTCCACCTCCTACACGATGGAGGGCAACGAGGCGCCGCTGCCCGGCACCGAGACGGCCGCCGCAGAGGATGGCGTGGTTCTCGCCGAAGAAGCCGCGGAAGAGGCGGCAGAGCTCGCCGACGACGCCGTGGCGGACGCCGTGGACGCAGCGCCCGACGCGCTCGAGGGCGCGGAAGAGGAGGCCGAGGAGGACGCGCTCGCGGGCCTCGACCTCGATCTCGGTGCGGCCGCCGCCGAGATCGCCGCGGACGCGCTCGAAGAGGGGGACGTCCGCAGAGCCCCGCACGTCGTCGAACTCGGCGATGCCGTTGGTTTCATGGACGTCTCGGCTGCCGAAACCGAGGACGATCCGCTCGCCTAACGTCTACCATGGGATCTAACGCCCGTCATTGAGGAGGAACGCATGGCCAAATTCAATTCGCTCGGGTTCTTCGTGGGCGGCATCATCGGCGCCGTCGCCGGTGTCGTCGCCGGCCTTCTGCTCGCACCGCGTTCCGGTGCCGAGACTCGCTCCATGGCCGCCGACGCCGTGGGCGACGCTTGGGACAAGGCCAACGACCTGTACGAGCAGGGCGCGAACGACATCGCCCAGCGCATCAACAGCATGACCCCCGCGCTGAACGCCCAGACCGACGCCCTCAAGGCCAAGGTGGACGCCGCTCGCCAGAAGATGGATCAGCTCCGGAGCTCCATCGCCGAGTCCGTCAACGAGGCCACGGAGAACGTGCAGAGCGCCATGGACACCGCCGCCGAGAAGATCCACGCCACCCAGGAGAACGTGAACAAGCTGCGCGAGGACATCGCCGACGCCAAGCCGGCCGATGATGCGAAGCCCGCCGATGACGCCCCCTTCTGCGCCGCGCCCACGCCGGGTGACGCTCCCGCGGAGGACGCGCCGAGCGCCTGAGCGCCTCTCTGAGAATCCACGAACGTACGCGTTGGCGAGCCGTCCTTTCAGGAGGGCTCGCCTGCGCCCATGAAGGGGCACCATGCCGAGCATCGAAACGCTCAATCGCGTCTTCGTCTACGAACCGAGGTCCGGCCGCAAGGCGGCGAAGGCCGACGGGACGCCGGCTAAGCCGAAGCGCCTCGGGAGGGTCCACAATCTCGTGTTCTCCCCGAACGGTCGGCGCGTCGTGGGCATCCTCGTGCGACGCCCCGACGTGGCCGGCATGGTGAAGCGCGACGATCTCTTCGTGGCTTGGGATCGCCTCGCCGCCTACGAGGGCGGCGGCCTCATCGTGGCCGCAGAGGCCGGCGACGCCTACGATGAGAAGGCCATCGAGCGCCTCGGCCTTCCCTGGGATCGCTGCATCATCTGGGAATCCATGGACGTGGCCACGGCGGGCGGCAAGGTGCTCGGGCGCGTCACGGACATCACCTTCGACGGAGCCACCGGCGACGTGGACACGATCTTCGCCACGGACGGCCAGGTGGCGGCCTCGCTCGTGGGCTCGGTGCCCATCCCGCCCGAGCTTCTGCGCGGGGTGCGCAGCCAGACCATGATCGTGGCCGATGAAGCCGAGGAGCTCGAGCTCACGGGCGGCATGGCCGCCAAGGCTGGGGAGGGGTTCGCCCGGGCGCGCGAGAAGGGCGCCGAAGTGGTCTCCCAAGCGGGAACGGCCGCGGGTAAGCTCCTCGACAAGGGCTCCTTCGCCCTCGGCAGGGCCATCGGCCAGGCCAAGAACGCCATCGCGGACGCCATGGAACCCGAGCCCGCCGAATCACCCGCACCGGCTCCTGCGCGCGACGTGCTCGTGGAGGCGCCCGCCGCGCCCCCGAAGGTGGAGGGGAGCGCGGGCGAGCCCCCGATCTTCTCGGTGGACGCCGAGGCGGCGAAGGCCGCGCACGAGAAACCCGCGGCAAAACCCACGGCGACTGCGCAGGCGCAGTCCGCGGCGAAGCCCGAGGAGCCGAGCGCCGTCGACGCCGCGGCACAGGCCCTGGGGCGTCAACTCGGCAAGACGAAGACGATGTTCTCGGAGTTCCTGAAGGAGTTCAACGAAGCCAGCCGATAGTGGCACTATGAAGCCGCTTCCCTCCGACCTCCAAGGAGCCATGGCCGACCCGAGACCCGACAAATCACGCACCTCGAGCAACCCCGAGCGCACGCGCCCGGTGGGCGAGCTCGATCGGCGCGTGCAGGTGCGCCGGCGTCGTGCCGAGGGAGCGAGCCGCAAGCCGTCCGAGGCGCGCCGGTCCCGCCCCTCCGCCACCTCCCAGAAGCGCTCCAAGCCTAGGAGCGACGCCCAGCGCGCCGCCCTCGAGCGGAGGCGCCGACGGGCTCAGGCGAAACGCGACGGGGAGCAGGAGCGCGTCGAGGCGGAGGAACGCTCACGGCGGCAATCCGAGGGGAAAGCCCGCGCCGAAGCCGAGGCAGCCGAGCGCATCCGGGCCGAGGAGGAGGCGCGCCTCGCCGCCGAACGGGAGCGTCTGAACGATCCCGAGCTCAAGCGGCGGGCCTCCTGGCAGACGAGCGATTCCAACATCTACCTCACTGCCGGAGACGACGAGCCCGTCGCCGACGATTGGTTCGAGGAGGAGGTGCCGCTCGGCGTCGTGCCCGTGCGCGACGTGAGCCCTGCGCGCAAGCGCCGCACCTCCGCCGCAATGCGAGCCCGATCACTCGTGATCATCCTCGCCATCTTTGGCGCCATGGCCGCGCTCGCCCTCTTCGTCTGGGTCACGCGCAGCGTGGAGTTCTCGGTGAACGATGCGATAGTGACCACCCACTACGGCACGACGCTCGCCGACTACCTCGAGGGCGCCGGCATCAGCGTCACGCCCGGCAACCTCGTCTCGGTGACGGGCGAGGTGCTCGAGGAGGGCAAGGGCGACGCCTATTCGGCCACGGTGAACGGGCAGCTCATCCGTCCCGACGACGCCTCCGAGGTTCGCCTCTCCGGTGGGGAGATCGTGCAGATCACCGATGGCGCCGACATCACCGAGGACTACGACGTCGAGGTCGTGGAGGCCCCGCCGCTCCTCGAGTTCGACGGCAAGGCGGGCGCCATCTCCTACGTCTCCCAATGGGGTTCTCCCGGCACCCAGGAGCTGCTCACGGGCAAGATCTCGGGGGCCCAGGCCGCGGGCGACTACATCGAGCCCCCGGTGAACACGGTCGTCACCACGGTGAACGTCGAGCCCGACGAGGGCCGACGCTGCGTGGCGCTCACCTTCGACGACGGTCCGAGCTCCTATACGAGCGACTACCTCACCATCCTCGACCAATACGGCGCCAAGGCCACGTTCTTCATGCGTCCCGCGAACATCGCGAACAACCCCGAGATCGCGAAGGCCGTGAAGGACGCGGGGCATCAGGTGGCCACGAAGACCGACACCTACGAATCGCTCTCGGACATGGACGCCGAGACGATGCAGGCCACGATCGAGGGCGCCTTCGAGGCCCTCGCCACCGATCTCGACGTGCACACCACCATCTTCCGGCCGCCCTTCGGCGCCTTCACCCATGAGGACTGGCTGAAGAGCGGCGGCGTCGCCTCGATGTCGGTGATCTGGAACTGCGATTCACTCGACTGGGAGACCCCGGGCACCTATTCCATCGTGAGCTTCGCCCTCGAGGGCCTCGGCAACGGCTCGGTCATCCTGCTCCACGACGGCGGCGGCAATCGCGACCAGACCCTCTACGCCCTGCCGATCCTCATCGAGGAGCTGCAGTCGCAGGGCTTCGAGCTCGTGACCATCGACGAGCTCCTCGCAAGCGACGAGGACATCCCGCCCGTGGCCGCCTCGGGTGACGAGACCATGCCCGAGGGAAGCGTCTGGCCCACGGAGATCCTCACCGAGGAGGAGTAGGACCGCGGAGCGCGGATCGAGGCGCTAATAGCCGAGCGCCATGAGGGCGAACATGATGATCGTGAGCGCGACGATGAGGATGATGGTCGCCCAGGTGATGCCCGTCCACACGCGACCGTTCGCGTAGGCGCCCATCACGCGCTCGTCCTTAGCGATGCGCACCTCGTAGACCATGAGCACGGGTAGGAGCACGCCGTTCACCACCTGCGCCGCCATCATCACGCCGAAGAGGTTGATGTCGGGGATGAGGACGACGGCGCCCGAGACCACGACGATCACGGTGATGATGGTGCGGTAGGTTGGCGCCTCGGCCCAGGTGCGGTCCGCACCGCGCTCCCAGCCGAAGGCCTCGCAGATGGCGCTCGACGTGATGCTCGGGAGCACGCTCGCGGCGAGCAGGCTCGCCCCCACGAGCCCGACGCCGAAGAGGATCTCGGTGTAGCGGCCGGCGATGGGCGCGAGCGCCTGCGCCGCGTCCGCCGAGCTGTCCACGGAGATGCCGGCGGGGAAGAGCACCGCGCCCGTCGTGAGCACGATGAACCAGGCGATGACGTTGGCGACGATGGCGCCCGTGGCCGTATCGATGCGCTGGTAGGGGAGCTCCTCGGGGCCGACGTTGCGGTCGACCACGTTCGATTGGGCGAGGAAGATCATCCACGGCGCGATGCCGGTGCCGATGTTGGCCACCACGAGCGAGAGGTACTCCGGCGTGGAGTGGAGCGTCGGGAAGACGGTTGCGCGCAGCGCCTCGTCCCAAGCCGGGTGGATGAGGATGCCGCAGATGACGTACGTGACGAAGACGCAGCTGATGGCGAGGAGGATCTTCTCGATGCGGCGGTAGGAGCCGCTCATCGAGAGGAGCCAGATGACGATCGCGGCGACGATGACCGAGATCACGGGCGGCACGCCGAAGAGCTCCATGCCGCTCGCGATGCCGGCGAACTCCGAGAGCGTGACCATCGTGTTCGCCGCGAGGAGCGAGAGCATGGCAAACGCGCTCGAGCGCACGCCGAACTGCTCGCGGATGAGCGAGGCGAAGCCCTTGCCCGTGACGCACCCCATGCGCGCCGCGGTCTCCTGCACGACGATCATGAGGAAGGCCATGACGGGCATCATCCAGAGCTGTCCGAACCCGTAGAGCGCCCCCGCCGAGGAGTACGTGGCGATGCCGCCGGCGTCGGTGCCGGCAAGGGCGGTGACGAGCCCCGGGCCCATGGCCGCGAGGATCGTGCCGATGCGCAGGGACCGCGCAGATCCCACGTCGCCCGGACGCTCCGTGAGCTCCGCTTTGCGTTCCGTCTTCCCGGATCCCACGAGCTACCTCGCGATCATGTAGGGCAGGATCGCCAGCAGATACACCGCGATCGCCACGCAAAACGCCACGATGCGAAGTACGATGCGCCGCGAATCGCGCCCCGCCTCGTCGCGTCGACGCAGCACGCGCACGTAGACGGGGGCCGTGGCGAAGCTCACGACGAGCGAGATCACGGCGGGCACGAGCCCGAAGAGCATGAGGAACGACGTGAGGTTGCCCAAGGTGCCGCCGACGAAGACGGCCACCACCACACCCGAGAGGAGCGCCACGAGGATGGCGTAGACGATGCCCATGCCGAGCCCGCGCGCGAGGAAGCTCGCGAGCGAGGGCGCGTCCTCGTCGTCCGCGTCGAATTCGATGAAGAACCCCACCGAGTAATCGACCATGGCGTCGGCCGCGAGGAGCGCCACCGGCATGAACGCGCAGGTCACAACCCACAAGAGCCACTGGCCCGCGGCGAGCGAGAGGCCCGCCACGGCCGCCACGCCGATGAGCCAGAAGAAGAACCAGAGCTGGCTTCCGAGAAGCCATGAGAGCGTGTGGCTGCTCTCGTCGGCGCCCGCGTCGCGTCCGCCGGCGAGCATGAGATCCTCCTCGTGCTCCTCCTGGAGCACCTCGAGGGCGTCGTCCACGGTCACGATGCCGAGGAGCTTGCGATCCTCGTCCACCACGGGCAGGGCCAGCAGGTTGTATTTGGAGATGTTCTCGGCCACGTCCTCTTGGTCGTCGTCCGGCGCGCAGGTGACGAGATCCGTCTCCATGAGCTGGCCGAGGCGCGTGCCGGCGTCTGCGATGAGCAGGCGCCTGAGCGGAAGCACCCCCTGCAGACGCCGCTCGTCGTCGGTCACGTAGAGGTAGTTCACGGTCTCCAGGTCGTCCACGTCGGCCTTGCGCAGAACCGCGATGGCCTCCTCCACGGTCATCGCCGGCGTGAACGCCGCGAACGACTGGGTCATGATGCGACCCGCCGTGCTTTCGCGGTACCCGAGCAGCTGGCGGATGGCGCGTTCCTCCTTCACGCCCATGAGGCGAAGGAGTGTCTCGGCCTTGGCGTAGTCGAGCTCGCCCACGAGTTCGGCGGCATCGTCCGGATCCATTTCCTGCAGCATGCGGCTCGCCTGGCGCGCGTCCATGTCGTCCACGATCTCGGCGGCCTGGTCCTCGTCGAGCTCGGCCATGGCGTCCGCGGCCTGCTCGGCGTCGAGCTGGGCGAACACCTGCGCCCGCAGGCGCGGATCCAGCTGCTCGAGGATGTCGGCGATGTCGGCCGGATGGAGTTCGTCGAGCGTCTTGTGCGTGACCGAGAGCTTCACGTCCTTGAGCTCGCGGTCGATGAGGTCCATGTAGCTCCAGGCGATGAGGCGCTCCTTGACGGGATGTCCGAGCGCGCTCGCCACGCGACATACGCCGCGCTCGAGCCTCGGCGAGAGCGAGCGCAGGAGCCCGCGGACCCCCACCTCCGCGCCGATGAGGCGCAGCTGCGTGGAGTCGCCCCCGCCGCGCTCGCCCAGCTTGCTCGGACCGCCCGTATCGGAGAGCTTCAAATCGTTCACGCGCACGACGCGCATGCCCTTGGTGTCCACGATCTGCTTGTTCAGCAGGTCGCGGGCGATGAGCAGCTCGTCCGGCTGCAAATACGAGAAGCGCACCTGGGCCGCCGGCACCTTCAGACGCACGGCCTCGTCGTCGAAATCCGCCACGTACTTGCGCCAGGAGATCATGAACGGCGTCTTGCCGGGCCCCATGAACGCCAGGCTCGTGACCCGCGGAAACACCTCGCCCGTGGCAATGCCCAGATCGTGGACGGTGCCTATGGAGGTGCCCTCGGAATCGAGCACCGGTATGCCCAGCATGGTGGAGAGATAGATCATTCGTGCTCCCTTGCGGCACCCCCCGGGGCGCGTGGAGCACGCCTCAAGGGGTCAGCGACTGTGAGGTCGGGGTTTCATGAAGCCCGCCACATCCCTTCGTTGCAGTCGGCGACCCGAACGCTCCGAGACCATGCCCGTGAGCACGTGCATTGTACACGTTGGTGCTGGGTAAAGACTGAGCGTGCTTGCTCGGACGGGGAGGTTCCATGGCAGATGTCGCGGCGAACGCTCCGTCTCGAGCGGAAGGGGATCCCGGGGTCGCGCCGACCCCCGCGCCCGCCGCTGACGGTGCGCTCGACGCCGTGCCCGGTGCCTCGAGCGACCCCAACCGCATCTCCAAGCCCACGCTCATCATGCTCTTCGCGCTCATCAGCTGCACGTTCAGCGGCTCGTTCACGCAGGTCATGATGAACATCGCGCTCACGGACGTCTCGCATCGCTTCGGCATCGACCTCACCACGGCCAACTGGGTGGTCATCGGCTACAACGTCATGGCGGGCACGGCCATCTGCGCGGCGGCGCCGCTCCTTCGCAAGCTGGGCTTTCGCGGGGTATGCCGCTTGGGCGCCGCCTGCCTCGTCGTGGGCAGCGTCATCGGGCTCTTCGCCGTGGACTTCTGGATGCTCGTGGGCGCGCGCCTTAGCCAGGCCATCGCCGGCGGGCTCTTCTTCCCGCTCGTCACCACCGCCATCGAGGCCATCGTGCCCAAGCGCCACCAAGGCACGCTCTTCGCGGTGAACTCCGGGTGCATCGGCATCGGGCAGGCCGTGGGGCCGCTCGTCACGGGCGCCATCCTCACGAGCATCGGCCTCAGCTGGACCTTCATCTGCCCGCTCGTGCTCGGCATCTACCTCTTCGTGGCGAGCTTCACCATGATCGTGAACGTCGAAGCGCTCCGGCGAGCTCCCATCGACGTGCCCTCGCTCTTCATCGCCTTCGTGGGTCTCGCCGTGCTCATGTACGGATTCTCCGAGATCACGCACTACGTGCTTCCGGCGCTCGCGTGCGTCGGCTGCGGCGTGGCGGTGCTCGCGCTCTTCGCCTGGCGGCAGCTCCGCAGCCTGCCGCGCGCGGGCAAGCGGGCGCTCCTCGACGTGAGCGTGCTCGGCATCGGCACCTACACGGTCGGGCTCCTCCTCATCATGCTGGGCATGATGGCGGTCATCTCCATGGGGCTCCTCCTGCCGCTCTACTACGAGGGCACGGCGAGCATGAGTGCCTTCGAGGCGGGCGTGTTCATCTGCTTCCCGCTCGTGGTCTACGGGCTCGTATCCATGGTGGCGGGGCGGCTCTTCGATCGGCATCCTCAGCTCCCGCTCACGAGCTTCGGGTTCGCGACGATCCTCGTCGGGCTCATCGCCATCCACTTCGTGGCGGAAACCGGCAGCGTATGGGGCGTGTTCGCCTGCTCGTTCATCGTGTACACGGGCGTGAGCTTCATCGTGCCGCCGGCCAAGGCGTCCGAGATGGCGGCGCTCCCGGCCGAGAAGATCTCGGACGGGGCCTCCGTGAACTCGACCATGGTGCAGATCGCGGAGAGCTTCGGCGCGGCGCTCTTCGTCGGCGTGCTCTCGGCCGACGTGAGCCGCCTCACCGCCGCCGGCACCTCGCGCGCCGCCGCCTACGCGCATGGTTTCTCCGACACCATCTGGATCTCGATCGTCTTCGCGGCCTTCGCGCTCATCCTCGCCATCGCCTACCGCATCCGCTCTCGCAAGCGCGCCGCCTGAACCGCTGCTTTCCTCTCGCGCGTTTGCGGGCGAGGACTATATGGTCTCCCTCACTCGGCTCACGCCTGCATCGTCGTCCAGCTCGTACGGCTGCGTTCGAGGGTGACACACCTCAGATGGCCTCGGACTCGGTATCGGCGGACCACTCCTTGAGTGCCTCTCACTCCGCCTGCCAACCGGGCTTCCGCAGAGTTCGAGAGACCATATAGTCCTCGCTTCAAACCGTGTGCCCCGCTCTCAAACCTCGCGGATTGAAAACAGCGAGAGCCCACCCACCCGTAAGCATGTGGTTTCTTACGGAAGTGTCACGGAGGTGTTAGCTCGATCGATGGCTCGGGCGAGCGCGAGCTCCGACCATGGGGTCACACCCCGAGGATTGGAGCTTCCATGAGAAACGCAGGCGGTTTCTTCGCGCTGAACGACGCGGCGCTTCGAGATGACATGACCTTCGGTGAACGCGTGCGGTGGCTCGTGCTCATGCTCGGGCTCGGAGCGGCCGCGCTCGTGGCACTCTGGGCGTGCCGGTAGGGGAGGTGACGCATGAGGCCAACGCGACCCGATCAGACGCTCTTCGACCCCGCTCGCGCGGCGGTGCTCGAAGTCCGCGACCTCGAGAAGACCTACGGCGGCGGACGGAGCCAGGCCACGCGAGCGCTCGCGGGCGTGAGCTTTTCCGTGGCGGCCGGTGAGACCGTCGCCATCATGGGGCCCTCGGGCTCGGGCAAGACGACGCTCTTGAACTGCATCGCCACCATCGATCGCCCCACGGCGGGCTCCGTTTGGGTGGACGGGCTCGATGTGACGCGGCTCTCCGCGAGGAAGCTCGCCGAATTCAGGCGCACCAAGCTCGGATTCGTGTTCCAGGATTCGAACCTGCTGGACACCCTCACCTGCGGGGAGAACATCGCGCTCACCCTCACCATCGATCGGGTGTCGCCGGCCTCGGTGCGCCCGCTCGTGGACGACGTGGCCGCCGCGCTCGGCGTCTCGGACGTGCTCAGCCGCTACCCCTATCAGGTCAGCGGCGGGCAAGCCCAGCGCGTGGCGTGTGCCCGGGCGGTCGTGGGCAACCCGGCGCTCGTGCTCGCCGACGAGCCCACGGGCTCGCTCGATTCGCGATCCGCGAAGCTCCTGCTCGAGTGCTTCGAGCGGCTGAACGTGGAGCGCGGCGCCACCATCTGCATGGTCACCCACGATTCCTTTGCCGCGAGCTACTGCCAACGCGTGCTCTTCATCCGCGATGGCAAGCTCTTCGCCGAGCTCAGGCGAGGTGATGCACCCCGGCGCGCCTTCTTCGAGAAGATCATGGCCCAGGTGGCCCAGATCGGCGGGGGCGAGGCCGATGTACTGTAGGCTCGCTTGGGGCAACGTCCGCACGTCCTTCCGCGACTACGGCATCTACCTCATCACCATCGCCTTCGGCGTGGCGGTGTTCTACGCCTTCAACACCATCGGCGAGCAGACGGCGTTCCTCTCGCAATCCACGAGCGAGGTGCTCAAGCTGCTCGCCACCTTCATGGGCGGGCTCACGGTCTTCCTCGCCTGCGTCCTCGGCTTCCTCATGGTCTACGCGAACAACTTCCTCGTGCGGCGCAGGAAGCGCGAGATCGGCCTCTATCAGGTGCTCGGCATGACCAAGCGGCAGGTCTCGGTCGTGATCTGCCTCGAGTGCGGCATCGCGAGCCTCCTCGCCTATGCCATCGGCCTCGGCCTCGGCGTCCTGCTCTCGCAGTTCCTCATCTTCGTGACGGCGGCGCTCTTCAACGACACCATCAGCCAGTTCGGCTTCATCTTCTCCGAGGCGGGGCTCTGGTACTCGGCGATCTGCTTCGGCTTCATGTTCGTCGTGACGCTCCTCTTCGACATCGCCATCGTGGGCAAGGTGAAGATCGTCGACCTCATGCAGGGCGAGCGACGCGTCGAGAGCCAGCGGGTGCGGCCGGTGTGGCTCTGCTCGATCATCGCCGTGGCCGGCATCGTCATCCTCGGCATCGCCTACTGGCGCCTGCTCACGGACGGGCTGCCGGTCTTCCTCGACGCCGAGGGGGAGATGGTGCCCTTCGCCGTCACGACCGCGCTCTGCGTGGTGGGGACGCTCGCGCTCTTCTGGGGCCTGCCGACGCCCGCCATGGCCATCTGCCGGCACGTCAAGGGCTACTACCTGCGCGATCTCCACCTCTTCACCGTGCGCCAGGTGGCGAGTCGCGTGAACTCGAGCGCGATCGCCATGGGGGCGACCGCCCTCGTGCTCTTCCTCGCCATGACGAGCGTGACGGGCGGCATGTCCATCGCGAGCGGGCTCAACCTGAGCCTCGAGAACGGCTCGCCCTACACCGCCACGGTCGTGTTCTCCTATGCGGGGCGCGGCGGCCCCGCCACCATGGGCCTGAGCGATCTCGACGGGGCGGAGATCGAATCCACCTCGCACCCCGCGGACGTGGCGAGCTGGTTCGAGGAGGCCTTCGCGTCCGTGCAGGGCGACGTGGGGGCGCAGAACCAGGTGGACGTCTACGAGTCGGTGCCCGAAGACGTCGAGCCGGACGACGGGACCTACGCCACGTACGGCTATCCCACGCTCGGAGCGTTCGGCGAGGTTTCGGGAATGGAGCTTCCGCAGGGCGTGACCGAGCAGGTGCATGCGGAGCTGCAGGTGATTCCGCTCTCCGAGTACAACGGCACGCGCGCGATCCTCGGCATGGAGCCCGTGGAGCTCGATCCGAACACGTACCTCTTCCTCTCGAACCTCGGGCCCAAGCTCTCCGCCTACTTCGACGCCGGCCTCGCCGCCGGAATCCGCTTCACCGTGGGCGGGCGTGAGCTGGTGCCCGCCGAGGCGCGGGTGATCAAGGACAAGTCGGCCGCGCTCTACGACGCATCCTACGGCTCGAACACGGGCACGCTCGTGGTGGCGGACGAGCTGGTGGAGGGGCTTCCGCTCCACGCCTCCATCCTGCAGATCCAAGCCGTGCCCGGCGCCGAGGACGCGCTCGACGAGGAGATGCGCGAGATCTCGAACGACCTCTTCGTGGGCTACGTGGACGACCAGTACACCTTGGGCGACGGGCGCGTGAACCCCTTCCTCTACGTGGACGGAGAGCCCGTGGCCTTCTACTCGATGATCTCCACCCGCGCGGACGCCGTCGAGACGAGCGCCACGATGACCGGCATCATCGGCTACCTCGCCACCTACATCGGGTTCGTGCTCGTGGTGGGCTGCGCCGCCATCCTCGCCATCCAGCAGCTCTCGCAGGCGGCCGATTCGCTCGGACGCTACCGGCTCCTCCACGAGATCGGCGCACCCGCGCAGCAGGTGGACCGCTCGGTCCTCTCCCAGACGGCGCTCAGCTTCGGCTTCCCGCTCCTCGTGGGGTTCTGCCATTCGATCGTGGCGCTCACCGTGCTCGCGGAGGTCATGGCCCTGCTCACGCCCGTGGACGTGACGAGCTCCATCGGCCTCACGGCGGCCATCTTCGTCCTCGTCTACGGCGGCTACTTCCTCGCCACCTACCTCATGGCGAGGCGCTTGGCGGACGCGCGCTACCTCGGCCTTCGCACGGGCTGAAACGCTAGAGTGGAGCCATGGCCCGCGTCTGCGTCATAGAGGACGAACCGATTGCCCGGGAGGCGCTCTCCGCGCTGCTCGGGCGATCGGGCCATGAGGCGTTCGCGCCGACGGAGTTCGAGGATGTCGTGGGGCGGGTGCGCGATGCGGCGCCCGACCTCGTGCTCCTCGACCTCACACTACCGGTGCGCGACGGGGTCTCCGTGCTGAGGGAGCTGCGTGCGAGCGAGGAGACGGCCGCGACGCCCGTCATCTGCGTCACGAGCCGCACGGACGAGCTCGACGAGGTGAACGCCATGGGGCTCGGCGCCGACGATTACGTGACGAAGCCCTTCTCGCCGGCCGTCCTGCTCGCGCACGTGGAGGCGCTCCTCAGGCGCAGCTGCGCGCCCCGGGCGTGGCGCCTCACCTTCGGCCCCATCGTCCTCGACGTGGCATCCGCCGAGCTCTCGGGGCCTGCGGGCCGTCTCACGCTCACGAAGAACGAGCTTCGGCTCCTTGCGCTCCTTCTGAGAAACGCCGGTGCCGTGGTCTCGCGGCAGGCGCTCATGGCGGAGCTCTGGGGCCAGGACGCCTTCGTGGACGACAACACGCTCACGGTGAACGTGAACCGCCTGCGCCACTCGCTCGCGGAGGTGGGGGCCGAGGGGCTCCTCACCACGCATCGCGGGCTCGGCTATTCGGTTCGCGGAGAGGAGTAGCGCCATGACGAGGGAGGTGCGCGCTCCCGCAGAGGGGCCCGCGACCATCGAGGTGCGCGGTGCCCGGGTCCACAACCTGAAGAACGTCGACGTGGACATCCCGCTCGGCCGCTTCGTGGGCGTGGCGGGCGTCTCGGGCTCGGGCAAGAGCTCGCTCGCCACGGGCGTGCTCTACGCCGAGGGTTCGCGCCGCTATCTCGAATCGCTTTCGACCTACACCCGTCGGCGCATCTCACAGGCCGAGCGCGCGGCCGTCGACGAGGTGCTCCACGTGCCCGCGGCGCTCGCGCTTCGCCAGCGCCCCTCCATCGCCGGCGTGCGCTCGACCTTCGGCACGGCGACGGAGTTGCTGAACCACTTGCGCCTCGCCTTCTCCCGCCTGGGAAGCCACGTGTGCCCGAACGGCCATCGCTGCCCGCCGAGCATGGCCGTGGCCCTCGAGCAGCCGATCACCTGCCCCGTCTGCGGCGTGGAGTTCTTCGGCCCCGGCGCCGAGGACCTGGCCTTCAACAGCGGCGGCGCCTGCCCCACCTGCGGCGGCACGGGGATCGTGCGCGAGGTGGACGAATCCACCATCGTCCCCGACGAGACGAAGACGATCGAGGAGGGCGCCGTCGCCAGCTGGCGCGCGCTCATGTGGTCGCTCATGGTGGACATCGCCCGCGACATGGGCGTGCGCACCGACGTGCCCTTCAAGGACCTCACGCCCCGGGAGCGCGAGATCGTCTTCCACGGGCCGCCGGAGAAGCGCCACATCGTCTACCAGAACAAAGACGGGCGCTCGGGCGAGCTCGACTTCACCTACTTCAACGCCACCTACACCGTGGAGAACTCCCTTGCCAAGGCCACGGACGAGAAGGGCTTGAAGCGCGTGGCCAAGTTCCTGAAGGAGGGCGTGTGCCCCGATTGCCACGGCACGCGCCTCTCGGCTGCGGCGCGCGCTCCCGAGCTCGCGGGCGCGAACCTCGCCGAGATCACGGCGCTCACGCTCGATGAGCTCGCCGACTGGGTGGGAGGGATCGAGGAGACGCTTCCCTCGGAGCTCCGGTCCATGGCGAAGAGCATCCTCGCCGACATGGCCGAGCCCATCGCGCGCCTGCGGGAGCTCGGCCTCGGCTACCTCGCCCTCGATCGCGCGTCCTCCACGCTCTCCACCGGCGAGCGCCAGCGGGTGAGTCTCGCCCGCGCCGTGCGCAACCGCACGACGGGCGTGCTCTACGTGCTGGACGAGCCCTCCATCGGGCTCCACCCCTCCAACATGGATGGGCTCCTCGGGGTCGTGGACGATCTCCTCGCCGACGGCAACTCGGTGGTCATGGTGGACCACGACGTCCGCGTGCTTCGCCGGGCCCAGTGGCTCTGCGAGCTCGGGCCGGGTGCCGGCGCCGCGGGAGGGAGCATCATCGCCACGGGCTCGGTGGCCGAGGTGGAGGAGAACCCCGATTCCGTCATCGGGCCCTTCCTCTCGGGGAAGCGCCGCGTGCGCGGGCGGCCTCGGGCTTCGGAGGCCGAGCTCTTCGATCTCGGCTGCCTCGAGCTCGCAACGGAGGCCATCCACACGGTGAAGCCGCTTCAGGTGGAGATCCCCAAGGGCAGGCTCACCGCCGTGACGGGCGTATCGGGCTCGGGTAAGACGACGCTCGTCTTGGAGGGGCTGCTGCCGGCGCTCGCGGCCGTGGCTTCCGAGCGTCCGCTGCCCAAGACCGTGCGCTCCATCGAGGCGGCGGGCATCCGCCGGGCCGAGCTCATCGACGCCACGCCCATCGGCGTGAACGTGCGCTCCACGGTGGGCACCTATTCCGGCGTGCTCGATCTCCTGCGTCGCTCCTACGCCCACCTGCCCTCCGCGAAGGAGGCGGGGCTCAACGCCGGCGCGTTCTCCTACAACACAGGCTCCCTTCGCTGCCCCACCTGCGATGGCACGGGCACCGTCTCGCTCGACGTGCAGTTCCTCCCCGACGTGGAGATGGAGTGCCCCGCGTGCCACGGCTCGCGCTATTCGATGGAGGCCGAGCGCCATCGCCTGGAGCTTGGAGACGGCGGCGACCTCTCGCTTCCGGAGCTGCTCTCGCGCACCGTCGACGAGGCGCTCGAGCTCCTCCGGGAGGCGGAGCCCTATGGCAAGCGCTCGCTCCTCGCCAAGCTCGAGGTGCTCCACGGCCTCGGGCTCGGCTACCTCACGCTCGGCGAATCCACGCCGGCGCTCTCGGGCGGCGAGGCGCAGCGCCTGAAGCTCGCGAGCGAGATCGGCCGCACCCACGACGAGGCGCTCTTCGTCTTCGACGAGCCCACCATCGGCCTCCATCCGCTCGACGTGGAGACGCTCCTCGACGTGCTCCAGGAGCTCGTGGCCTCGGGGGCGACGGTGGTGGTGATCGAGCACGACCTCGACCTCATCGCCAACGCCGATTACGTGATCGACCTCGGGCCGGGCGGGGGAGAGGCCGGAGGGCGCATCGTCTGCGCCGGACCGCCTAAGACCGTCGCGGCCTCGAGCGAGAGCCTCACCGGGCGCTACCTCGAAGCCGTCCTCTGATGCGCGTATCGAAGCGGTGGCGCGGGGGCGCGGGAAGTTTCGGGAGCTACCTCGCAGACCGGGCGGTGACCATCGCCTGCTGGCTCTGCGCGACGGGCATCGTCGCCGTGATCCTCACCTACACGGCGGTCAACCGGGGAATCCTCCTCCTCGCCGCGTGCACGCTCCTCGGCGCCCTCGTCCTCGCGCTCGGCATCGGCTACGCCTCCCATCGGCGCTTCTGGGCTTCCGTCTCCGCCATCGCCGACGAGGACGTCTCGCCGATCGACGCCGCCCAGGATCTGCCCTATCCGGCGAACGGAGCCGAGCGAGCCGTCGACGCCGCCTTCGTGGCGGTGGCGCGCGCCGCGGCCGATGGGATCGCCCGCAGTCGCAGGGACGCGGCGGACTACCGCGCCTTCGTCGAGGCCTGGAGCCACGAGGTCAAGACCCCCATCCATGCGGCGACGCTCCTCGCCGCGGGAGATCCCACGCCCTCGGGGCAAGCCATCGCCGGCGAGCTCGAGCGCGTGGATGGCTACGTGGAGCAGGCGCTCTACTACGCGCGCTCCACGAGCGTCGATCGGGATTTCTCCGTACGCCTCGCGCCGCTCGCCCAGATCGTCACCGAGACGCTCCACGCCAAGACGAACCTCCTGCTCTCGCAGTCCGTGGGCGTGCGGCTCGGCGACCTCGGGTTCTCCGTGCTCTGCGACGCGAAGTGGGTGCGCTTCATGCTCGGCCAGCTCGTGGACAACGCCTGCAAGTACCGCGATCCGAACCGCCCCCAGACGCTCACCTTCACGGCCAGGCGCGAGCACGGGGGCACTGCGGACGAGCGGGTGATCCTCGACGTCGTCGATTGCGGTCTCGGCATACCGGCCGCCGATCTGCCGCGGATCTTCGACAAGGGCTTCGTCGGCGAGAACGGCCGGCGGGCGGGGCAGGCCGCCTCGACGGGCATCGGGCTCTACCTCGTGAGACTCTTGGCCGAAAAGACCGGCCTCGGCGTGCACGTGAGATCCGCTGAGGGCGAGGGGGCGACGTTCTCGCTCGTCTTTCCGATGAATCGCATGCGCTACCTGGAGCGCTAGACGGGCTCGGAGGCCCGCGCCCGGGCCCCTCACATGTCGATGTCCACGACCTCGGGGTCGATGATGTCGGTCGTGTAGGAGCGCACGTAGCCCAGGGGGTCGTCCATCCATCCGAGGACGTCATGCTGGCGCGCGAGCTCCTCGGTGTAGTTCTTCAGCTGGTAGACCGTGTGACCCGTGCCGCCCGAGAAGTGGTTCACGAGCGGGATCCACGTGGGATCGGCGATGGAGATCGTGCCCTCGGCGTCTCGTTCGATGTCGCAGGTGAAGCACCCCTCGACGTTGTTGAAGGGATCCTGCTGGTTGCTCACGAAGTTGCCGAGCGAGAAGACCGTGAGGGTCCTGTGGCCCGCGTAGGGGTTCTCGGAGGAGCCGTCGTTTCCGCCTTCGGAGGTGCCGGAGGAAACGGTGGGGGAGGCGTCGATCCATTCCACGGGCTCGATCACGTGGGCGCCGAAGCCGAGGATGAGATCCACCCCGTTATCCGCCATGAACTGCGCGCAGTCGCGCTGCGACTGGTTGGGCTCGTTTGCGTACTCGTCGCCCCAGCTCATGGCCACGATCACGCATTCGGCGAGCTCGTGGGCCTTGTCGATGTCCTCCTTCACCTTCGTCCGATCGTTCGAATCGGCGATCGCCCACTTCACGTCGTCGGGCAGCACGTAGCCGTTCAGGTAGTCCTGGTAGGCGAGGAAGGCGAAGGTGATGCCGTTCTTCTCGAAGACGCGGATGCGGTCGCGGTCCTCCTGGCTCGTGAAGGTGCCGGTGACCACCACCTCGGGGTGCTCGGCCCACGTGGCGCTCATGTTCCGGATGCCCTCGAGGCCGCCGTCCCAGGCGTGGTTCGTGGCGGTGGTGGCGAGGTTGAAGCCGAAGGCTGCGATGTCGGCGGCGTCATCGGAGGGTGTGTTGAACGAGGGGTAGCCGCTGATGCCGCGATCGTCTCCGCCCATCGGGGTCTCGATGTCGATGAAGTTGATGTCGTGGGTCTCCACGATATCGCGAATGCCCTGGTAGAGCACCGTGAAGTCGTAGAGACCGTCGTCCATCTGCCCCTCGGCGGCGTCGGCGGTGTTGATCACCGGCACGTGCATGAGGTTGTCGCCCACGGCGGAGAGCGAGACGGAGGCCTCGCCCTTGGTGGGGGTCACGCCCTGGGCGCTCTCGTCATCCTCGGTGGCCGGGTCGTCGGTGAGGGGCGGCACGTAGAGCCCGTCGAGGCCCTCGGAGGGCGAGGTCACCGGCGGATTGAAGGCGCCGAGGGCGAAGGCCGCCACGAGGCCGATGGCGAGGGCGGCGAGGCAGCACGCCGCCACGATGGCGATGACGGTCGATTTCCCGGGGCCGGAGTTCGAAGAAGCCGGGGAAGGTGAGACGGCGCGGGCCTCGGTGTTCGCCCCATCCTTCCTTCGGCGGGCGGGGCGCGTGATCGGGCGAGCCGGCTTCTCCCGAGCGCTCGGCTGCTCGGTGGGGCGTTCCGCGAGCTCGGAGGAGGCGTCGCGAGCGCTTCGCGCCGTGGCCCTTGGCCTCGAGGGGTGCTCGGTGTCGATGCGGCGGGCGGAGCGCGCGTGGGCTCCCCGACGCAGCTCCTCGGCATCCATCTCGGTGGTGTGGCCGGCGAGCGAGCCGATCCTCGCCCGCTCCGCACGGCTCGTCTGCGCCCGGTTCGCCTCTTCGGCGGCCACGTCGGCCGAGATCGTGCGCTGGGCCCGATGGAGCCCGCTCGTATTCGAGCGCGGCGTGGGCTTGCGCTTGCGGGGGGCGGCCATGGCGCCCCCCTAGAACGTGACGTTCGGGACGGAGCGCGCCTCGGCCTCCGTGACCTCGAAGCCGTCCCTCGGCTCGAAGGAGCCGATGCCGGCGAGGAGGTTGCCGGGGAAGGTCTGGATGGAGGTGTTGTAGGCGTAGACGCAGTCGTTGTAGGACTGGCGCGCGTAGACGATGCGATCCTCCGCCTCCTGGAGCGAATTCTGGAGGGCGAGGAAGTTCTGGCTGGCGATGAGCTCGGGGTAGCCCTCGGCGACGGCGAAGAGCTGGCGGAGCGCGCTCGTGATCTGGTTGTTCGCCTCCATGACCTGCTCGGGGGTCGTGGCGGCCGAGGCCAGGGCGCGTGCCTCGGTGACGGCTTCGAAGACGCCCTTCTCGTGGCCGGCGTAGCCCTTGACGGTCTCCACGAGGTTCGGGATGAGGTCGTTTCGGCGCTGGAGGTTCGCGTCGATGTTCTGCCAGGCGTTGTCCACGCGGTTTCGCTTGGACACGATGCCGTTGTAGATGGCGATGACCGCGATGACGATGGCCACGATGATGACGACCACGATGATGAGCAGGATGATGCCGGGGGTCATGGGAGCTCCTTTGCGCCGGGTTGCCCCATTGTAGAAGACCTGCCCACGGCGAACCCCAACCTCGCTGCGGGCGGCTACAGGTCGATGGCCACGACCTCGGGATCGATCACCTGCAACGTGAAGTCGCGCGCCCAGCAGACGACGTCGCCCTTGGCGGCGAGGACGTCGTGGGTGGTGGCGTGCTCGCGTGCTTCGGCCGGGAGGTTCGCTTCGAGCCCGATGCCACGGGCGCCGCCTAGACGTTGAAGCGGAAGTGGCAGACGTCGCCGTCCCGCATGACGTAGTCGCGACCCTCCATGCGGAGCTTGCCCACGGCGCGGCACCCGGCCTCGCCGCCGAGCTCGACGAAGTCCTCGTAGCTCGCGACCTCGGCCTTGATGAAGCCCCGCTCGAAATCGGAGTGGATGACGCCCGCCGCCTCCGGGGCCTTCGCGCCCTTGCGGACGGTCCAGGCGCGCACCTCCATGGGACCCGCGGTGAAGAAGCTCTGGAGCCCGAGGGTGTCGTAGGCGACCTGCGCCAGCCGCTCGAGGCCGGAGCGCTCGAGCCCGAGGGATTCGAGGAACTCGGCCGCGTCGTCGGCGTCGAGCTCGGCGAGCTCGGCCTCCACCTCGCAGCAAATCGGGATGGGCGCCTGCCCGGCGAGCGGGGCGAGTTCTTCGCCGAGGGCGTCTTCGTCGACGTTGGCCACGTAGATGACCGGCTTCATCGTGAGGAGGAAGAGGGTCTTCGCGAGCGCGCGCTCCGCCTCGTCCATCTCGAGGTCGGCGGCACGGCGTCCCTCGTCGAGCCAGCTCCGGAGGCGCTTGGCGAGGGTGAGCGTGGCGGCCGCCTCGGCGTCCTTGCGCGATTCCTTCTCGAGGCGCGGGATCTGCCGCTCGAGGGTGGCGAGGTCGGCGAGGATGAGTTCGGTCTGGATGGTCTCCACGTCGGAGGCGGGGTCCACGCGCCCGTCCACGTGCACCACGTCGGGGTCGGAGAAGTAGCGCACGACCTCGCAGATGGCCGAGGTCTCCCGGATGTTCGCGAGGAACTGGTTGCCGAGGCCCTCGCCCTCGGAGGCGCCCTTCACGAGCCCCGCGATGTCGACGAACTCCACCGTGGCGGGCACGATGCGCCCCGGGTTGACGATGGCGGCGAGCTGCCCGAGGCGCTCGTCCGGCACGTCCACGACGCCCACGTTGGGCTCGATAGTGGCGAAGGGATAGTTCGCGGCGAGGCCGCTGCGCTTCGTGAGTGCGGTGAAGAGCGTGGACTTGCCCACGTTGGGCAGGCCGACGATGCCGATCGAGAGCGCCATGGCTACTCCTCCCGCGTGCCGGTCGCGTCATCCGCGGCGCCTGCGCTCGCGGCATCGCCGACGCGCTCGAGGAAGTCGAGGCCCTTGTTGAGCGCCTTCATGCCCTCGGCCTTGAGGCGCTCGATCTCGGCCTTCTGCTCCTGGGCGCTCACCTGGGCCGTCTTGGCCTCGTCATCGGGAAGCACGAGGTCTGAGGCGTCGATGTAATCCGGCTCGAGGGCCTTCGTCGGGCAGACGTGGAAGCAGGCCCCGCACTGGGTGCAGAACGCGTTTTCGCAGAGCCAGCGCCCCTCGGGCGTGAGCTCGATGGCATGGGTGGGGCAGACCTTCTCGCAGTCGCCGCAGAGCGTGCAGCGGTCGGGGTCGCAGACCGGTTCGTAGAGGTCGATGTTCTCGGCGAGTGAGGGGTGCTTCTGGAGCATGGCCATGAGGAGCTTGCGGCGATCGAGTATGAGGCGCCGCTGCTTCTTGGCGGTGGTCGTGCCCATGGCCTGATCGATGGTGCGGGTGAGGCGGTTCAGCTGGGCCGTGTGGCCCTGGATCTGCCGGGAGACGCGCTGGGCCACGCTCATCACCGGGTTCGAGCGGCTGAGGAGGCGTTGGCCCGAGCTGACGATGTTGTCCACGAACTCCTGGCGCTGCCAACTGCGACGCACCTCGTGGGTGAGCTCGCCCTCCTCCACCTCGAGCCCGAGACCGAAGCCGCACCATTCCTCGGCGCGACCGATGGCGTCGGTGTAGGCCTCCTCGCCCGTCGTGGTGCGGCAGGTCTCGCAGAGGCCCAGCGGCAGGTAGACCGAGACGTTCGGGTAGTCCGCCATCACGGACGCCCAGACCTCGCTCGGCACGACCCCCACGCAGGGGAGGATGACCTCGTTGGCCTCGGGCAGGCGGTTCATCGCCCGGGTGCAGGTGACGTAGGCCGTCTCGTGGCTCATCGCGGCGGCCGCGATGGTGTCGTAGAGGTAGCGCGGCGCGTACTCGCGCACGAAGTAGCACTCGTTCGGGCAGGCCTCGACGCAGAGACCGCACTTGATGCAGGTGTCCGCGAGCTCGATGGCGCCCTCGTCGATGGTGATGGCGTCCACCGGGCAGATCTCCACGCAGCGCTCGCAGGTCTTCGGGTCGCGCGAGCGGCAGGAGGTGCAGGGGATCACGTTGGCGCGCGGCCGCTTCTTGTAGTCCGCGGGGTTCCACACGGGCTCGCTTCCGGGCTCGGCCGCCAGCGTGTTCGCGATCGACGTGAGCGGATTGCCGATGGCCTTGAGGTCACCGGTGATGTCGATGATGTCGTCGAGGAAGTCGCGCTTGGGCGCATCCGCCATGACCAACCTCCTTAGAAGGACATGAGAACCATACAGGTTTTCCGCGCGCGAGCGGCGCGAACGCGATGCGCGAGTGGGAGCGGGCGTGCCGGCGCCTCCGACGAGCCCGGAGCGGTCTTAGAGCAGATCGACGGAGTTCGCCATGTCGAGGCCGAGCACGACGATCACGTCGCTGTCGGTCTCGTAGACGCCCTGCCAGTCCTCCACGTCGATGGAGCCGCCCAGCGCCCGGGCCACCGCCTCGGCCGCGCTCTTGTTCTCGGGCGAGGAGTAGGCCACCACCGAGTAGTCGTAGGAGTTGTTGGCGTTGCCGGTGGTCGTCTCGTAGCCGTGCGTGTCGAGCGAGGCGGCCACGCGGCTCGCGAGGCCCGCGATGCCGGTGCCGTTCAGCACGAGCACCGTGGCGTCCACGTCGGTGGGCGTATCCGGATCGAAGGTGAGGCTCTGGAGGTCGCCGTCGCCGTTCTTGATGTTCTCGGTGGCGGAGCCCGCGAGCCCGGCCGTCTGGTCCTCGTCCGCATCGGAGTAGGGGGAGAGGCCATTGTCCACGCGGGCCATCATCGTCTGCCAGGCCTCGGTGTTGAGCAGCTCGTACCAGCCGCCGTTTTGGTAGAGCGAGGTGGTCGGCGTCATGCCGGAGTAGACGTTCTTGTCGAGGTCGACGCCGCGCATCTCCTCGGCCAGGTGCAGAAGGTCGGTGACGCTCATGTCGGTCGTCACCATCTCGGCCAGGTGGCTGATGGTGTTGGCGAGGGTGAGCGGATCGACCGCCATGATCTTCTTGGCGATGGCGGCGATGACCATGCGCTGGTTGGCGGCGCGGAAGACGTCGCCGTCGCCGTAGTCGTCGTAGGCGTGGCGCGAACGGCAGAGGGTGAGCGCCTGGGCGCCGTCCAGGGTCTGGGGACCGGCGGAGATGGGCTCGCCCGCGTAAGGGTCGTTGATGTCGATGGGCACGTCCACCTCGATGCCGCCGAGGCTGTCCACGAGCTCGTCGAACTCGTCGAAGTTCACCTCGGCGAAGTGGGAGATGGGCACGCCGGCGAGCTCGCTCACCACGTTGATGACGTAGGAGGGGCCGCCGAAGGAGTAGGCGCTGTTGAGCTTGTTCACGCCGTACTCGTCCATGTCCACGAGCAGGTCGCGGTGGAGCGAGACGAGGGTCACCTGCTTCTGGGGCGGGTCGATGCGCGCGAGGATGATGGTGTCGGAGCGATAGGCGGAATCGTCGTCGCCGTACTCGGCGCTCTCGGCGCGATCCTGGTTGCGGTCGACGCCGAGGAGCAGCATGTAGAAGGGGTCGTCCACGCTCTCGGTGTCGGTGAGGGTCTGGCGGATCTCATCGTCGACGCCCTCGTTCAGGTTCGCCTGGACGCCCATCGCCCACACGACCACCGCGGCGGCCGCCGCGCCGATCACGCACGCGACGGAGACGAGGGTGATGATGAGGGCCTTCTTCCGCGAGCGCTTCTTGCGCTGCTTGGAGTAGTAGTCGACGTCGTCGCGATCCCAACCGATGGGTGCGGACGACATGCCCTGCTCTGTCATGTCGCGCTTTTTCAAGCGGACCCCCGCGCTCCCGTGCCCTGCGATCTCGGCGACCGAGACCGGTGCCGCAGATGCAATTCATCCTCGGCGTTGACTCGCATATAGTAGCCCGTGGGGCCACCCCGTGGGCGAAAGTTCACAGTACCTTGAGAAAGCGTGGCCCGGCAACGCGGCCCAACGCCGCTCATATCTTGGGAGACGCCATGCAGACGGTCTACGTGTTGGATTTCGGAGCCCAGTACGCCCAGCTCATCGCTCGGCGCGTGCGCGATCTTCACGTGTACTCCGAGGTCATCCCCTGCGACATCTCAGCGGAGGAGCTCGCCGCGCTCGAGCCGGCGGCCCTCATCCTCTCCGGCGGCCCGGCCTCGGTCTACGCCGAGGACGCCCCCTCCATGGATCCCGCCATCTTCGAGCTCGACATTCCCATCCTCGGGCTGTGCTACGGCCAGCAGATGATGGCCGTCTCCCTCGGCGGAGAGGTGGGCCACACCGACGTCGGCGAGTACGGCCCCGCCGAGCTCACCCGCGGATGCGCCTCCGTGCTCCTCACGGGCACCCCCGACGTGCAGACCGTCTGGATGAGCCATCGCGACGCCGTCTCGCGCCCGCCCGAGGGCTTCATGGTCACGGCCACCACCGAGGCATGCCCCGTGGCCGCCATGGAGAATCCCCAGCGTCGCCTCTACGCCACGCAGTTCCATCCCGAGGTGCACCACACGAGCGCCGGCATGAAGATGCTCTCGAACTTCCTCTTCGCCATCGCCGGCCTCGAGCCCACGTGGACCATGGCCGGCTTCATCGAGGAGCAGGTGGCCACGATCCGCGAGATCGTGGGCGAGGATCGCGTCATCTGCGCCCTCTCGGGTGGCGTCGACAGCGCCGTCTGCGCCGCGCTCGTGCACCGCGCCGTGGGAGACAAGCTCACCTGCGTCTTCGTCGACCACGGGCTGCTTCGCGCGGGCGAGGCCGAGGGCGTCGAGGAGGTCTTCGGGCGTGCCTTCGGCATCCCCCTCGTGGCCGTGCAGGCCCAGCAGCGCTACCTCGATCTCCTCGCCGGCGTCGACGATCCCGAGGAGAAGCGCCGGCGCATCGGCGGCGAGTTCTGGAAGGTCTTCTTCGAGGAGGCCGCCAAGCTCGGCGAGGTGCGCTATCTCGCCCAGGGCACGATCTACCCCGACATCATCGAGAGCGGGGCGCGCAAGACGGGCGGCAAGGCGGCCACCATCAAGAGCCACCACAACCTCATCCCGTTCCCGCCCGGCGTCTCCTTCGATCTCATCGAGCCTCTCGACCACCTCTTCAAGGACGAGGTGCGCGAGCTCGGCGAGGAGCTCGGCCTGCCCTCCGAGCTCGTCTGGCGTCAGCCCTTTCCCGGCCCCGGCCTCGCCATCCGCATCCTCGGTGCCGTGACATCCGAGAAGCTCGAGCTCGTGCGCGCCGCCGATGCCATCGTGCGCGAGGAGCTCGACGCCTACAACGCGCGCCTCTTCGCCGAGACCGGCGAGCGCAACAGTGCCCACGCCTGCTGGCAGTACTTCGCCGTGCTCCCCGATGTGAAGAGCGTCGGCGTGATGGGCGACGAGCGCACCTACGAGCGCCCGATCATCCTCCGTGCCGTCGAGAGCGCCGACGCCATGACCGCCGACTGGGCACGCTTGCCCTACGACGTCCTCGCCCAGATCTCGCGCCGCATCGTCGGCGAGGTGGCCGGCATCAACCGCGTCGTCTACGACATCACGTCGAAGCCACCGGCTACCATCGAGTGGGAATA
>CANQFP010000009.1 GCA_947599965.1 uncultured Atopobiaceae bacterium
GTGAATCAAAGAAATCGGTGCGGGCTCGGACAACATGCGCAGCCGAGAGTGAGGCGAACTCCGTTTTGAGCGCCGCCGATTAGCAAGCTCCAATAGGCGCTCATCGAGGAGTTCGCCGAACTCGAGGCGGCCAGGTGCGGAACCGTGCCAACCAGTTCCCCAGGTATCAATGCTTGTGGATAGGTCGGCGGCGAGCGCCGAGCACGGTGACCCGCTTGTGGCGTGGAAGTTCAGCCCCGAGCGGATTCCGCAGACGGATAACCATGCATTGGGCGAGTGCTTTGTGTCGAGGACCGGAGCGAGGGGCTGAACTTCCACGCCTCCCAAAAGCTGTTCCATCCCCTCGCACGGCTCGCGCCGAACTGGCCGACCTTTGTATGGCCGAGGACCGGAGCGAGGGGCTGAACTTCCACGCCTCCCCAACATGGCTTCATCGCCCTCGAATCGCTCGCGCGACGAACTGGCCGACCTTTGTCCTGCGGTAGCATTGACCCGTTCCCGGCGCAGACGAAGGAGGCGGGTCCATGCGGGTCATGCTCGTTCCCAATCGTTCGCGCCCGGACGCCGTCGAGGGCACGCGCGAGCTCTCGCGGTGGCTGAAAGGCGAGGGCGTCGAGGTGGTCGTGGCGCCCGAGCTTTCGCATGGCGAGAAGGGCCTGCCGCCGGTCGACGACTTCGCGCTCGTGGTCTCGCTCGGAGGCGACGGCACGCTGCTGCGCGCGGCCTCGATCGTGCGCAACGCCGAGGTGCCGATCCTGGGGCTCTCCTACGGCCACCTCGGCTTTCTCACAGGAGCGGATTCGTCGCACATCCAGCGGACCGTCGGCCAGGCGCTCGCGGGGGAGCTGCACGTCTCGCGGCGCGCGACGCTCTCCGTGGACGTCTACTTCGAGGACTCCGGCCCGCTCTTCGACCTCTTCTGCCTGAACGAGATGGCGCTCTCGCGCGGCGCCATGGGCGACATCGTCGAGTTCGACATCGCCGTCTCCGGCGAGCCCATCGACCGGCTGCGCTCGGACGGCTTCGTCGTGGCCACGGCCACCGGGAGCACGGGCTACGCGCTCTCCGCCGGCGGCCCCATCGTCACGCCGAGCTTCACGGGCATGGTCTGCGTGCCCATCGCACCCCACACGATCCAGGCGCGCGCCTTCCTCACGGCGGCCTCGGACGTCGTGGAGATCGCGCTTTCGCCCGAGCGGCCGGTGGAGCGGCTCGTCTTCCTCGACGGGCGGCTCGCGGCGGAGGGCGCGCAGGCGTCGCGCGTGGTCGTGCGGCGCGGCGAGGGCGACATCATCCTGCTCTCCGAGGACGGCGGCGAGTTCTACCAGGCGGTTTCGCGCGTCTTCTACGGCACGACCGGTGCGAGGAGCGCCCGAGCTTCATGATCGACGAGCTCTCCGTCACCAACCTCGCGCTCATCGCCGAGGCCACGCTGGCGCCCGGCGCCCACCTCACGGTCATCACCGGCGAGACCGGAAGCGGTAAGACGGCCCTCGTCGAGGGGCTGAAGCTTCTGGCGGGGGAGCGCGGCCAGGCCACGGCGGTGCGCGACGGCGCCGAGGCGCTCGAGGTGGCGGGGCGCATCTTCACCGATGACGAATCCGAGGACGGGCATGTGGTCGTGCGGCGGCTCGCGGCCTCCGGGCGCGGGCGCGTCTCCATCGACGGCGCCATGGCCACGGTGGCCGAGCTCGCCGAGGGGCTGGGCGCGACGGTCGATCTCTGCGGCCAGCACGAGCACCAGCGGCTGCTCTCGCCGGCGAACCACCTCGCGATCGTGGACGGCTTCGACCCGGCGGCGCTCGAGGCGCCGAAGGCGGCTTGGGAGGAGGCCTTCGCGAAGGCGACGGCCGCGCGAGCCGAGCTCAGGCGCGTGCGGGAGCTCTCGCAGGCCTCTGACGAGGCGCTCTCGGAGGCGAGTTTCGTCCTCGCGCGGATCGACGCCGTGGCGCCGAGGGCGGGGGAGCTCGACGAGCTGCGCGAGACGCTCAGGAGCGCCGAACACGCGGACGAGCTGCTCGCCGCGCTCTCCGGGGCACGCGAGGCGCTCGTGGAGGATGACGGAGCCATCGACCGGCTCTCCTTCGCGATCTCCGAGCTCAGGGCCCAAGCGGCACACGATCCCGCGCTCTCGGAGCTCGCGGGTTCGCTCGAGGAGGCGCTCTTCGAGGCCGAGGACGTGGCCGGGACGCTTCGCGATCGCGCCGATGCCGTGGACATCGACCCCGCGGAGCTCGAGCGGCTGCGCGAGCGGCAGGCGGCCCTCCAGGGGCTCACGCGAAGCTACGGCCCCTCGCTCGAAGACGTGCTCGAAAGGCGCGAGAGGGCAGCGGCGCTCGTGGAGGCCTCGCGCGATTCCTCCGCGCTCCTCGCGAAGGCGACGAAGCGGGCACGCGCCGCCGAGGCGCGGCTTGCCGAGGCCGCCGATGCCCTCGACGGGGCACGTCGGCGGGTGGCGGATGCCTTCGCCGCCTCGGTGAACGCCCAGCTCGAGGGGCTCGAGATGAAGGGCGCCGAGGTCTCCGTCGAAACCGAGCGCCTGCCGCGGGCCCGCTGGAGCGCGCAGGGGCCCTCGCGTTCGGAGATCCTCTATCGCGCGAACCGCAACCTACGCTGGCGGCCGCTCGCGAAGGTGGCCTCGGGCGGCGAGATCTCGCGCGTCATGCTCGCCGTCAGGGTGGTGGAGGACGCGCGGGGAAGCGCCGAGACCATCGTCTTCGACGAGGTGGACGCGGGGGTCGGCGGCCACGCGGCGCTCTCGCTCGCGCGCACGATCGCCGAGCTCGCCCGCAAGCGCCAGGTGATCTGCGTCACGCACCTCGCGCAGGTGGCGGCCGAGGCCGAGACGCACTACGTGGTCACCAAGGAGGAGGCCGACGCGGACGGCATCCCCGAGACCCGGCTCGTGCCGGTGGCGGGGGAGGAGCGCGAGGCCGAGATCGCCCGCATGCTCGCCGGATCGGTCACCGAGACGTCGCTCGCCCACGCCCGCGAGCTCCTCGAACGCTAGGGGCGACAGCCCTTCCTGCGATCGATTCCCGCAGCCTGAACTTCCGAAAACGATCATTCAATGTAAGAAATCGGCAGCACTACATGTACAAATTCGGAACAGAGCACTCGATCTACCAGCACCTTTCCGAATTCGTACAGGTAACGTCGCTCGCATGCGCTCGTGTTCATGCGGCGGCGGATTCGCCGCGCGGGGGCGCGCGAGCGCTTGGTAGACTGTAGACCCGTGCAAGTCGGGACGCGAAGTGAGCGGAGGCACGGGCATGACGAAGCACGTATTCGTGACGGGCGGCGTCGTTTCTTCCCTCGGTAAGGGCATCACCGCGGCCAGCTTGGGTCGCCTGCTCAAGAGCCGCGGCTACAAGGTCATGATGCAGAAGGCCGACCCGTATCTGAACGTCGACCCCGGCACCATGAGCCCCTTCCAGCACGGCGAGGTCTTCGTCACCGAGGACGGCAAGGAGACCGACCTCGACCTCGGCCACTACGAGCGCTTCGTCGACGAGAACCTCACGCGCGCGTCGAACTTCACCACCGGCCTCATCTACCAATCGCTCATCAGCCGCGAGCGCCAGGGCGATTTCCTCGGCGGCACGGTGCAGGTGGTGCCCCACGTCACGGGCGCCATCCGCGATCGCTTCCTGCGCATCGAGCAGCACACCCACGCCGACGTCGTCATCACCGAGCTCGGCGGCACCATCGGCGACATCGAGGGCCAGCCGTTCGTGGAGGCCATGCGCCAGTTCAGGAACGAGAAGGGCCGTGACGACGTCTGCTTCATCCACGTCTCGCTCGTGCCCTACATGTCGGCGGCCCACGAGGTGAAGACCAAACCCACGCAGCACTCCGTGAAGGAGCTTCGCGGCATGGGCATCCAGCCCGACATCATCGTCTGCCGCTCCGACCACGAGGTGGACGAATCCATCCGCGCGAAGATCGGCATGTTCTGCGACGTGCCGGCCGATCGCGTCTTCGAGAACTGCGACCTGCCGAGCATCTACGACGTGCCCCGCTACCTCGCCGAGCAGGGCTTCGACCTCAAGGTGTGCGAGTGCCTCGGGCTCGACCCCGGCGTGCTCGACCTCTCCGAGTGGGACGCCTTCACCGACGCCATGCACGCCGCCAACAAGCTCCCCGACGTCACGCGCATCTCGGTGGTGGGCAAATACACCCAGCTCCCCGACGCCTACCTCTCCGTCATCGAGGCGCTCCACCACTCCGGCGTCTACTACGGCCGCCATGTGGAGATCGAGCTCGTGGACGGCGAGAACCTCACGGAAGACGACGTGGAGGAGGTCCTCGGCGCGGCCGATGGCATCCTCGTGCCGGGCGGCTTCGGCATCCGCGGCCTCGAGGGCAAGATCCTCGCCGTGCAGCGGGCGCGCGAGCAGAAGGTGCCCTTCCTCGGCATCTGCCTCGGGCTGCAAGTGGCCGTCTGCGAGGTGGCGCGCCACGCCGCGGGCATGGAGGGCGCGTCCTCGACGGAGTTCGTGCCCGATTGCGCCTATCCCGTGATCGACCTCATGCCCGACCAGGAGGACATCACCGACAAGGGCGGCACCATGCGCCTCGGCGCCTGGCCCTGCCGCGTCCAGCCGGGCACGCTCGCGTCCGAGGCCTACGGCGAGGATCTCGTCTACGAGCGGCATCGCCATCGCTACGAGGTGAACAACGCCTTCCGCGGCCGCCTCGCAGAGGCGGGGCTCGTCTTCTCCGGGCTCTCGCCGGACGAGCGCCTCGTGGAGATGGTCGAGCTTCCCGAGAGCGAGCACCCTTGGTTCGTGGCGAGCCAGTTCCACCCCGAGTTCAAGAGCCGGCCCACGAAGCCGCAGCCGCTCTTCCGCGAGTTCGTGCGCGCAGCCATCGCGCGCCACGAGGGCGTCGGGCGCCATGAGGTGATGCCGCGCTCGGCCGAGCGCTAGGCGCCATGCCCAAGCGAGGGCGAGAGGGGAGGGCGGCTCGCGCCGAGGCCGAGCCGAGGCCCGCGAACGCCCTCGATGACGCGCGGCTCGCCTACATCGATTCGCTTGCCGTGGCGGGGCGCTCGGAGGCCACCTGCTCCTCCTACGATCGCGATCTCGCGCGCTACCTCGATTGGCTCGCGCCGCGTGGCGTGACGGAGCCCGCCCAGCTGAACTCCCGCGAGCTCGAGGCGCACGTCGCCCATCTCATGGGGGAGGGCCTCGCGCCCTCCTCGGTGGAGCGAGCCGTCTCGGCCATCAAGGGCTTCCAGCGCTTCCTCGTGGCCGAGGGTGTGATCGAGGATCTCACGCCCACGCGCCTCGCGCCGATGAAGCACCCGACGCTCCTTCCCGACGTGCTCACCATCGACCAGGCGCGTCGGCTCCTCGACCAGCCCTGGGCCGAGACGCCCACGGCCCAGCGCGACCGCACGATCATCTGGACGCTCTACGGCTTGGGGCTCCGCGTCTCGGAGCTCTGCGGCCTCGACGTGCTCTCCTTCTTCGACGACGGCAAGCTCGTGCTCGTGCGGGGAAAGGGCGACAAGGAGCGGGTCGTGCCCGTGCTCTCGGGCCTCGCCGAGCGCATCGGGGATTACGTCGAGCACTGGCGGGGCGAGCTCGTGAGCTCGAAGCGGCCGACGGGCGCGCTCTTCCTGAACGTGCGCGGCGGACGGCTCACGCGCCAGAGCGTGCATTCCATCGTGGAGCGTTCGGGTCGCCTCATCGGCATCACCGGCCTCCACCCGCACACGCTTCGCCACTCCTTCGCGACCCATCTCATCGAGGGCGGCGCCGATCTGAGGAGCGTCCAGGAGCTCCTCGGTCACGCCGACATCACCACCACCCAGCGCTACACCCACCTCGACCTCACGCATCTCGCCGAGGAGTACTACACCTCGCACCCCCGCGCGAGCGAGTAGCCGGGGGGCTCCCAGGCACCGCTCGGCATCAACGATCGAGTTGATGCGAGGGGTGCGCTCCCACGTCCTTCCCACCCGAAAACCCGCCGTTTACCAGCGGTTTTTACCGCTCGGTGTCTCCGATTCCCTCGATATGACCGTTTGGTGGGCCGAAGTGGGCCGAAGTGTTGCGAAAAGGCCCGAGGATACCTACCATGAACAGGCGTCGGGCCCCGCAACCCGACGGGAATCTCCCGATTGCCGGCCATGTCCATGCGAGGAAACGGAGGGACGCCATGCACCTCATGGGCACCAAGCGCCACTCCGTCGACTCGAAGCTCCGGCTCAAGCTTCCGGCGGAGTTTCGCCGGGAGTTCGGCGATCAGGTGTGCCTCCTGCCCGTGAATGAGTCGCTCTATGGGTTCACGCCCGAGGAACACGCTCGTTTCGTGGCGGAGCGCTTCGGGGATTCCTACGATCCGCGCGACCGCACCCAAGAGGATCTGCGCCTCATGCTCAACGCGCTCACCGTCGAGCTCGACATCGATTCCGCCGGGAGGATCAGCCTGGGCCGCGTGCCCGAGAAGCTCCGCCCGTGGATCGCCCCGGGCCAGCCGGTGGTCGTGGTGGGCAACGAGAACCGCTTCGAGATCTGGCGCCCCGAAAGCTGGGACGCGAAGGAGGCCAAGCTGCTTCCGCAGCTCGAAGCGTTGCTCTACGACGACTGATCCTCGAGGGACGCACCTTGACATCCGCATATCGGCACGTACCGGTCTTGCTCGAGGAAGTGCGGGCGATCCTTCGCCCCGCCTCGGGCGAGACCTACGTAGACGGCACCCTGGGCGGTGCCGGCCATGCCCGGGCCATCGCGCCGGCGCTCGGCGCGGACGGCCTCGTCATCGGCATCGACCACGATCCGGCGGCGCTCGCCGCCTCCGACACCGCCCTCCAAGAGGCCGCGCCCGAGGTGCCCAGGCTCCTCGTGCACGGCTCCTTCGCCGATCTCGACGATATCCTCCTCGACGCCGGCGTGACCGGCGCAGACGACGTCCTGCTCGATCTCGGCGTCTCATCGCCCGAGCTCGACGAGGCATCGCGTGGGTTCTCCTACGCGAAGGACGCGCCTCTGGATATGCGCATGGATCCGGACACATCCACCCTAACCGCAGCTGAGGTCATCAACACCTATTCGCAGCCCGACCTCGTCCGGATCCTCGGCGCCTATGGCGAGGAGCGCCACGCGCAAGCCATCGCCGCCGCCATCGTGCGGGCCCGAAAGCGGGCTCCCATCGAGGGAACGCTCGAGCTCGCGGATCTCGTCCGCGCGGCCTATCCCGCGCGCGATCGCGCCAGGCGCCACCCTGCGCGCAAGACCTTCCAGGCCCTGCGCATCGAGGTGAACGGCGAGCTCGACGCGCTCGAGCGGGGCCTCGACGCGGCCATCCGCTGGCTCGAGCCGGGCGGCGTGATCTGCGTCATCTCCTACCACTCGCTCGAGGACCGAATCGTGAAGCGGACCTTCGCCGAGCTCTCCCGGGGCTGCACCTGCCCGCCCGAGCTGGGCGTGTGCGTCTGCGGGAACGTGCCGATCGTGGATGTGATCACCAAACGGCCGATCACCCCCTCCGAGGAGGAGGTGGCGGCAAACCCCAGGGCCCGAAGCGCCAAGCTCCGGGCCGCCCGCAAGCGAGCGATCGTTTAGCGGGAGAGCCTCCATGAGCCTGCCCGAGGGCCTCGGCCCGACGGTGGCAAACGCAGCAGAACGCACGACACCGCAGCTCAAACGCACCACCATCGCACCACCCCCGCCCGGGCGCCCACGCCCGGCGCGGTCTTTTGAGGAGGTTTCATGGCCTATCAGGGCGCTCGAGCACACGCCGAGAGCGATTTCGACGCCTACGGCGCTCCCCTCGCGGAGCCCCGCCCCGCGTTCGAGGTCCTCGAGGGCGAGGGGCTCGACAGGCAAGCGCGGAGCGCCCTCGACCCGAGGTGGAGGAGGGTCTTCGCCATCTTCCTCGCGGGCCTCGCCATCGTCTCCGGCCTCGCCGTCGCCCGCGTGCAACTCACCGTGCGCTGCGTGGAGGCCCTCTCCGAGAACGCTCGACTTCAAGTCGAGGTCGACGAGGGCGAGGATCTCCTCCGTTCCCTGGCGGTGGAGGAGAGCACGCTCGCCTCGGCCGAGCGCATCGAACGCATCGCCACGCAGAACCTCGGCATGGTCTACGTGGGCACGGGCGAGCCGCTCGCCGGCCCCGAGGAAGGCTAGGGGCAGGTGGCCCGTCGTCGACCCACGACACCCGAAGCCGGCGGCCGCCGACGCGCTCGCCGCTCCTCCTATGACGAGGGTCGGGACCAGACGCTCAACCATGCCGTCAAGTTCCTCGCCAAGCTCGCGCTGGGCATCGTCGCCGTCTTCATCGTGCAACTCATCCGGCTCCAGGTGATCGACGCCGGCAACCTCTCGGCCATGGCCGCCGAGCGCGCGACGAACCAAGTGACCCTCTCTGCGCGGCGCGGCACCATCTACGACCGCAACGGCAACGTCCTCGCCGCGAGCGAGAACTGCTCGACGCTCTACTGCAACCCCACCGAGATCGAGAACGAGGCCATGACGGCCCGCATCCTCGCGAGCTACCTCGGAGGCACTGCGGCCGACTACCACGACAGCCTCTCGGCCGAGAGCACGTTCTCCTACGTGAAGAAGCGCGTGGACACCGCCACCGCCGAGAAGGTGCTCGTCTCGCTCACCGAGGCGGACCTGCCGGGCGTCTACGAGCTTCCCGACGTGCGTCGCACCTATCCCTTCGGCGAGGTCGCGGGCCAGCTCCTCGGGCTCGTGGGCGATGACGGCCACGGCCTCACCGGCCTCGAGCTCTACTACGACGACATCCTCTCCGGCACCGACGGCCATCGCTCCATGGAGGTGGGCAACGGCGGCACGCCCGTGGCGGGGGGCGCCTACACCGAGACCCCGGCCGTCGACGGCACCGACATCGTGATCTCCATCGACGTCGAGACGCAGAAGAACGCCGAGGAGGCCGTGCGCACCGCGCCCGAGCAGTACGGTGCCACCGGCGCCATGGCCTGCATCATGGAGCCCGATACGGGCGAGATCCTCGCGTTTTGCTGGTCTCCGCTCATGGCCGCGGGCGACGCGAGCCAGGCGAGCGCCGAGGCCACGAACTCCCAGATGCTCACCCAGAGCTACGAGCCCGGCTCCGTATCCAAGGTGCTCACGACGGCCATCGGCCTCGAGACCGGCGCCTTCACGACCGAGACGGTGTGGGACGTGCCCTGGACGCTGCCCTCCGGCGACGGCATGGTCACCGACGACGACGGGCGCGCCTACGGCATGGCCATGGACGCGAACGAGATACTTCGCCGCTCCTCCAACGTCGGCGCCATGACCGAGGGCCAGGCCATCGGGGCGGAGAACCTCTCCAAGGGGCTCCGCGCCTTCGGCATCGGCCAGTCGACCGGCATCGACTTCCCGGGCGAAGCCGGCGGCATCGTGCGCCCCGTCGACCAGTGGGACGCGACGACGCTGAACTCGATGTCCTTCGGCCAGGCCTATTCCGTGCCGCCGATCCAGGTGTTGCGCGCCGTCGCCTCCATCGGCAACCACGGCGTGCTCGTGACCCCGCACTTCCTCGTGCAGAAGGGGACGGAGCGCGTGGACTGGGGCGCCGGCGAGCGCGTCGTGACGCCCAAGACCGCCACCGCCGTCTCGCAGATGATGCAGGGCGTCGTCGACGAGGGCACGGCCACCGCGGCCAAGGTGGCCGGCTTCAACATCGGCGGCAAGACCGGCACGGCCCAGAAGGCCGACACGGTGAACGGCGGCTACCTCGAGAACGAGGTCTTCTCGTCCTTCGTGGGCTTCGCCGGAATCCCCGACGCCGAGCTCGTGGGCTACGTGGGCATCGACGGCGGTCTCCTCCACGGCGGCGAATCCTCGGCGCCCATCTTCTCCGAGCTCATGGCCAAGGCGCTGCGCAACCTCGCCATCACGCCCGATCGCCCGGACGAGGTGAACCTCGACCCGGCGGCCACGGTGGACGAGGGCTACGACGAGGGCTACTACGACGAGTACTACGAGAACGACGCGTACTACGACGAAGGCTATGACGACGCGTACTACGACGATGGCTCCTACGACGAGTATTACGACGAGACCTCCTACGACGAGACCGGGGGTTGGTGATGTTCGAGCTCCCGGCAGAGCAGGTGTGCGCCGTCACGGGCGCCGAGCTCCTCTTCGGTGACGCCGCCCGGATCCTCCGGGGCGTGGTCACCGATTCGCGTGAGGTGGGGCGCGGCGGAACCTACGTCGCCTTCAAGGGCGAGCGCGTTGACGGCAACGCCTTCGCGCCCGGCGCGATCGAGGCGGGCGCCGCGGCCGTCGTGCTCTCGGACGAGCCGTCGGCGGAGCTCCTCGCCGTCGCGGCCGAGCACGGCGCCTGCGTGCTCCGCGCCGCGGACGACGATCCGACGGCCTTCCTCCTCGCGCTCGCGGGGGAGTGGCGCTCCCGTCATAGTTGGCTCTGCGTCGGCATCACCGGCTCCGTGGGCAAGACGACCACGAAGGATCTCACGCTCGCCGCGCTTCGCGGCAGCTTCGCCGTGCACGCCAACCGGGGAAACCTCAACTCCGTCATCGGCGTGCCGCTCACGATCCTCTCCGCGCCCGAGGAGACCGAGGTCCTCGTCTGCGAGATGGGGATGAACCATCCGGGCGAGATCGCCGCCATCGCCGGCTGCGCCCGCCCGCGCCTGGGCGTCGTCACGAACATCGGCACGAGCCACATCGGCTACCTCGGCTCGCGCGAGGCCATCGCCGACGCCAAGGCCGAGATCGTGGCCGAGCTCGCCGCCTCCGAACCCTCCGACGTGGCGCCCGAGGTGGGGCCCGCGCTCGTCCTCGCCTCCGCCGACGACTTCACCGGCTATCTCGAGGAGCGCTACGCGAAACCCGCTGGCGTGGAGACGCTCGAGGTGGGGGAGGGGAAGGCGGACGCCCTCCGGGCCGAGGACGTGGTCCTCGACGCCGGCGGCCATCCGAGCTTCACCGTCGTCTCCGGCGCGGAGCGCGTCTCCGTGACCCTCTCGCTCACCGGCTCCCAAGCTGTGATCGACAGCCTCTTCGCCCTCGCCGTCGCAGAGCGCCTCGGCGTCGAGCTCGCATGCGCCGCGAAGCGCATCGCCCGTCTGCACGCGGCCTCCATGCGCGCGAACCTGCTCGCCGCGCCCGGCGGCTGGACCGTGATCGACGATACCTACAACGCGAGCCCGAGCTCGCTCGCGGCCGCCCTCGACACGCTCCGCGACCTCGCGGTCCCAGGCCGGCGCATCGCCGTCGTCGGCACGGTGGGCGAGCTCGGAGCCGAGGCACGGCACCTCCACGGCCTCATGGGCGCCTACGTGGCCGCCGTGAAGCCCGATCTCGTCTGCTTCGTCGGCGGCGAGGATGCGGGCACCATGGCCGAGGCCGCCTCCATCATGGGCCTCTCCCGCGAGCGGATCCTCCGTGCGAAGGACGCCCTCGAGGCCGCTGATCTCGTGGTTCGCCGGCTCCTCCCGGGAGACGTCGTGCTCGTGAAGGCCAGCCGGGCCCTCGGGCTCGAGCGCTTCAGCGAGGCGGCGATGGCCTCGTGATCAACACCGGCGCCTATCCCACCTACACCGTCTTCTTGGCGGTGGCCGTCTCGGCCATCATCGCGATGGTCCTCATGCCGGCCTTCATCAAGCTCATGCGCCACCGCGGCATGGGCCAGCAGGTGCGCGCCGACGGCCCCGGCACCCATCTCGTGAAACAGGGCACGCCCACCATGGGCGGCGTGATCATCATCGTCTCCGTGCTCATCACGGTGGCGCTCTTCGCCCGCTGGACGCCGGCTCTCGTCCTGGGCGTGCTCACGCTCGTCGCCTGCGCCGCGCTCGGGCTCGCCGACGACATCGAGAGCGTCTCCCACGGGCGCTCGCTCGGCCTCACGCCCTCCCAGAAGATGGTGAGCCTCACGCTCATCTCGGTGATCTTCTGCCTGCTCGCCGTGAACTGGGCGGGACGCTCGCCCGTCGTCGCCTTCCCGGGCGGCCTTTCCATCGACCTCGGCGTCCTCACCACGGAGATCCCCCTCGGCGAGGGCAGCTTCTCCGTCCCCTGGCTCTACGTCTTCTTCGTGTTCCTCCTCGTGGCCGGGCTCTCGAACGCCGTCAACCTCACCGACGGCCTCGACGGGCTCGCCGGCGGCACGGTCTTCGTGGTCATGGTCTTCATGGCCATGGTCTGCTACGCCGAGAACGAGCTTTCCCTCGCCATCCTCGCGGGCACCATCGCCGGCAGCTGCGTGGGCTTCATCTGGTACAACTGCTACCCCGCGCAGATCTTCATGGGAGACACCGGCTCGCTCGCCTTGGGCGGCGCCTTCGCAGCGCTCGCCGTGCTCTCGAAGACCGAGGTCACGAGCCTCATCATGGGCGCGCTCTTCATCGCCGAGGCGCTCTCGGTGATCATCCAGGTCTTCTGGTTCAAGCGCACGGGCACGCGCATCTTCCTCATGGCGCCGCTCCACCACCACTTCGAGAAGCGCGGTTGGTCGGAGACGACCGTGGTCATCCGCTTCTGGATCGTCTCGGCGGCGTTCTCCACCCTCGGCTTCGCGCTCTTCTTCCAGATGGGCTAGGCAACCATGACGACGCTTCCCACATCCTCCGCGCGCCTCGGCGACGTCGCCGTCCTCGGACTCGGCGTCTCCGGCAAGGCGCTCATCGCCTATCTCGCCGAGGCCCGGAGACGGGGGCGCGTGGGGCGCATCGCCGCCTTCGGGCGCGCCGACGAGGCGAGCGTGGCGGCACTCCGGGCGCGCTACGGGTGCGAGGTCGACGTGATCTGCGAGGAGCGGGTGAGCGGCTCCTTCGACCTCGCCATCGCGAGCCCCGGCATCTCGGTCTTCTCGGAGTTCTTCGCGAGCGCCGAGGAGGCGAGCGTCGAGGTCGTCGGCGAGCCCGAGTTCGCCTATCGCGAGAGCCCCGAGCGCTGGCTCGCCGTCACGGGCACGAACGGCAAGACGACGACCACGACGCTTCTGGCCGAGCTCATGCGCGGTGCCGGCTTCGGCGCGCTCGCCCTCGGAAACATCGGCGACACCCTCATCGAGGCCGTGGCCAAGCGAGCGGACGAGTGGTTCTGCACGGAGCTCTCGAGCTACCAGCTGGCCACGACCAGGCGCCTGCACCCGAGGGCCGCGATCCTCCTGAACGTGACGCCCGACCACTTGGCGTGGCATCGGACGCTCGAGCACTACGAGGCCTCCAAGATGAGGGCCTTCGCGAACCTCGATGCGAAGGACCTCGCGATCCTCGTCACCGACGACGCCGCCTGCGCGCGTGAGGCCGAGGCGCTCTGCGAGCGGGGCCTTCGGGTCTGTCGCGTCTCCGCCGCAGGTCGCCCGCTCGGCGCGGACGCCGCGTGGGTTTCAGACGGGCGGCTCACGGTCGAGCTCGGCGGCGAGACCTTCGATCTCGGGGCCGCGTCGGATCTTCAGATCAAGGGCGCCCACAACGCCACGAACGCCCTCGCGGCAGCCACGGCGGCGCTCTTCGCGGGCGCCGATGCGGCCTCGGTGGCGGGGACCCTCGCCGCCTTCCGCCCGCTCGAACACCGCGTGGAGCCGGTTCCCTCGGCAGACGGCATCTCCTACATCGACGATTCCAAGGCCACGAACACCGACGCCGTGGAGAAGGCGCTCGGCGCCGTGCCAGCGGGAAGGACGATCATCCTCCTCGGCGGCACCGACAAGGGCACCGACCTCACGAGCCTCGCCGCCGCCGTGGCCGCCACCTGCAAGGCGGCCGTCTGCTATGGCGAGGCGGGGGAGCGCATCCGAGCGGCCCTCGAGGCCGCAGGCGCCCCCGGCATCGTGTCCGCCGGGCATCTGGCCGACGCCTTCGATCGCGCGCGCGAGCTTGCCCGGAAGGGCGACACGATCCTGCTCTCGCCCGCGTGCGCGAGTTTCGACGAGTTCAGCGGCTTCGAGGAGCGCGGAGAGCGGTTCCGCGCGCTCGTCGCCGAGAAAGCGGGGAGGCCATGACCACCGCCGCCATGGACGCGAGACGCGGCGCGAAGGGCGCCGCTCGCAGGGGAAATCCCTCCAGGCGCACGCCGCGCGAGCTCGAGGTGCAGGCCGCGCGCATCGCGGTTCCGCGCCTCTGGCTCATCGCGGCCGTCTGCGCCCTCACGGCCCTCGGCATCGTGATGGTCTATTCGGCGTCCTCCATCAAGAGCCTCACCGCCGGCGGCGACGCGCAGGCGGAGCTCGTCTCCCAGCTCGTCTTCACCTTCGGCGGCGTCATCGTCGCCTGCCTCGCCGCGCGGCTCTTCGACTACCGCGCGATCTTGGAGAAGAGCCTGCCGCTCGTGGGCGTGGCCGCGGTGCTCCTGCTCGCGGTGCGGGTCATGGGCGTGGCCTCCCACGGCGCCACGCGCTGGATCTCCATCGCCGGCGTCTCGCTGCAGCCCTCCGAGCTCGCGAAGATCTGCGTCGTCCTCTGCATGGCCTCGGGCCTCGCCGCCGTGCCGCGCTTCCGGCGCTCGACCGACCAGGATTTCTTGCTCAAGGTCGGGGCCTGCGTGGTCACGCTCCTGCTCATCTTCTTCCAGCCCGACAAGGGCACCGTGATGGTCTGCGCCATCGCGCTCTGGGTCATGGCCGTCTCCGACGGCTACGACGGGAAGAAGATGCTCGGGATCGCCGCCCTCTTCGTCGGCGCCTACCTCGCCTATGCCATGCGCGACGACTACTCCCGCCAGCGCATCATCTCCGTGTTCGACCCCTTCGCCGATGAATACGGCGACGGCTACCAATCGGTCCACGGCTTCTTCGCCTTCGCCTCGGGCGGCCTCCTCGGCCGCGGGCTCGGCATGGGCGTGCAGAAGTACGCCTACCTTCCCGAGGCCCACAACGACTTCATCCTGCCCGTCATCGGCGAGGAGCTCGGGTTCGTGGGCGTGCTCCTCGTCTTCCTCTGCTTCGGCATCATCGCCTGGGCCGGCGTGCGCATCGCCCAGCAGGCGAACGACCAGGGCGGCCGCCTCCTCGCCATGGGTTGCGTCGCGCTCCTCGTGGGCCAGGCGGCGCTGAACTTCGCGGGCGTCCTCGGGGTCGCGCCGCTCACGGGCAAGGCCGTGCCCTTCCTCTCGGCGGGCGGCTCCTCGATGCTCGCCTCCATGCTCATCGTCGGGCTCCTGGCCAACGTCTCGCTCCACACGACGCTGCCGGAGACGGTCCACGATCGCCGTCGCGCCTCGCTCCGGGCGGTCGAGGAGGTGCCCGCCGAGCGGCGCGAGCGGCGAAGTGCCGAGCGCCCCGTGGCGCCGGCGAGCCCCTTCACGCTCGTCGTCGACCACGACGATCGCAAGCGCCCCGCCGCCTCCGCCTCGCGCACCGAGCGGGGTGCCGCCCCCGGCTCCTCGCCCGCGAGAGCCTCGGGAAACGCGCGAAACGCGACCCTCGTGGACGTCTCGCGCGATCGCGGATGCCGTCGCCCGAGTCTTCGCCAAGGAGCCTAGCCATGGCCCTCGTCGCCATCGCCGCCGGCGGCACCGCCGGCCACGTGAACCCCGCGCTCGCCCTCGCCGAGGAGCTCCGATCCCGAGGCGAGGACGTCCTCTTCTTCGGGCAGTCCACCAAGCTGGAGGGACGCCTCGTGCCCGAGGCGGGCTTCGAGCTCGTGCCGCTCACCATGCGCGGCTTCGATCGCTCGCGCCCCTGGACGGCCGTGAGCGCCGCCGCGAAGCTCATGAAGGCGCGCAAGGCCGTGAAGGGCGTCATCGCCGAGCGGCGCCCCGCCGTGGCCGTGGGCTTCGGCGCCTACGTGGAGGTGCCGCTCCTCACGGAGTGCGACCACGCGGGCATCCCCACCCTCATCCACGAGCAGAACTCCGTCGTCGGCCTCGCCAATCGCATGATGGCGAAGCGGGCGCGGGAGGTCTGCATCTCCTTCCCGCAGGCAGAGGCCGGCTTCGAGGGCTCCCTCGGCCCCGAGACCAGGCTCGTCTTCACGGGCAACCCCGTGCGCCGCTCCGTCATTGAGGGCGACGGCGCCAGGGCTCGCGAGAAGCGCGGCATCCCCACCGAGGCCGAGGTGCTCGTCTGCTTCGGCGGCTCGCTCGGCGCGGCCTCCATCAACGAGGCCCTCGTGCACCTTAAGGAGACGCTCCTTTCCGTGGAGGGCCTCCACGTCATCCACGCCACCGGCGCCGACGGCTTCGACGCCACGAGCGAGGCGCTCGCCCTCTCCGAGGCCGAGGCCGCCCGCTGGCACCTCTCGGCCTACGTGGACGACATGGGAGATGTGCTCGCGGCCTCCAACCTCGCCCTCTGCCGCTCGGGCGCCTCGAGCGTGGCCGAGCTCGCCGCGGTGGCGCTTCCCTCCATCCTCGTGCCCTATCCCTTCGCCACGGCCGACCACCAGCGCACGAACGCCTCCTGGCTGGCCGACGCCGGCTGCGCGCGCATCGTGGACGACGACGATCTCGAGGCGGAGCGCTTCAGGGAGGAGCTCCTCTCGCTCCTGGCAGACGGGCCCGAGCGCGAGCGGATGCGCGAGCGGGCGCGCTCGCTCGGATCGGCCGGCGCGGCCGAGCACCTCGCCCGCGAGGTGCTCTCCTTCGCGCGCTGACCATACGCCCCGTATACACTGGGCCTCGAGGAATGCGAAACGACCGAGCTGCCCGGGCGCCCCGCGCGGCGCGCCCTCGGGAGGAGACTTCATGAGCACCCCCACGTTGGGCTTTTCCAAGGTTCACTTCATCGGCATCGGCGGCGCGGGCATGAGCGGCATCGCCCTCGTGCTCCACGAGCGGGGCTACGAGGTGAGCGGCTCCGATCTCAAGACCTCCCGCTACGTGCGCGAGCTCACGCGCGCCGGCATCCCCGTGACCATCGGGCACGGAGCCGAGACCATCGACGCGGTCTCGCCCGACGTGGTCGTCATCTCCACGGCCATCCCGGCGGATAACCCCGAGCTCGTGGCCGCCCGCGAGAAGGGCATCGAGGTGTGGCCCCGTGCGAAGATGCTGGCCGAGCTCTCCCTGGGCTCGCGCTCCATCTGCGTCGCCGGCACCCACGGCAAGACCACGACGTCCTCGATGATCGCGGTCATGCTCGAGGGCATGGGGCTCGACCCCTCCTTCCTCATCGGCGGCGTCGTCGAGGGCTACGGTACGAACGGCAAGAACGGCTCCGGCGATCTCTTCGTGGCCGAGGCCGACGAGAGCGACGAGAGCTTCCTCTTGCTCCATCCGCAGGTGGCCGTGGTCACCAACGTCGAGGCCGATCACCTCGACCACTATCCCTCCCTGGCGGCCATTCACGAGGCCTTCGTCGAGTTCATGGCGCTTCCCGGGCCCGGGGGGCACGTCGTGGTCTGCGGCGAGGACGCCGATCTGGCCGAGCTCGCCAAGGGCTCGGGCACGCCGTTTTCCACCTACGGCCGCGACGTCTCCTTCGACTACGTGGCCACCGAGGACGAGGATCCGCGCGTGGTCCACGTGGCCACGCCCTCGGGCGAGCGGGTCACGGTCGAGGTGCGCTCGAACCCCGGCGTCCACAACCTCCTGAACGCCACCGCCGCCATCGCCGTCGCCGACGTGCTCGGCCTGGACGTCGCCTGTGCAGCCGAGGCGCTCTCCGCCTTCAAGGGCGTGAAGCGGCGCTTCACGCCGGTGGGGGAGGCCCGCGGCGTGACCATCGTCGACGACTACGGGCACCATCCCACCGAGATCAAGGCCACGCTCAAGGCGGCGAAGTCGCTCGGCTACGAGCGCGTCGTCGTGCTCTTCCAGCCCCACCGCTACAGCCGCACGCAGGCGCTGGCGGGCGAGTTCGCGAGTGCCTTCGACGACGCCGACGAGCTCATCCTCATGGACGTCTTCGCGGCCGGCGAGCTGCCCATCCCGGGCGTCTCGGGCAAGACCGTGGCGGTTTCCGTGGGCGCCCACAATCCGAGCCTGCCCGTCTCCTACCTGCCCGATCGCAGGCGGCTCGCCCGCGCGCTCGAGGAGAGGGTGCGCCCGGGCGACCTCCTCATCACCATGGGCGCCGGTGACGTGACGATGGTCGGCCCGGAGCTCCTCGAGATCCTCGCCGACGACGAGCGAGCCTAGGGCAGCTCGTGCCCCGAAAGGCGACACCGAGAGCCAGGGAGCGTGCTGGCGCGTCGTCGGCTCCCGCGCCGAGTGCTCGAAGCCCGCGCGGCCCTCGGAGCTCCCCGAGGGAGCCAAGGGGCGCGCGCCCGGGCTCTTCGACTCGACGGCCGAGCCGAAGAACGGATGGCGGGCGCGGGGAGGCTCGCGCGGATCGCGGCGAGCGCGCGCCGGCGAGCTCGCTCGCGAAGCGCGTCATCGGCACCATCGTCGTGGCCGCCGTCGCCATCGTCATCGGCGCGATCGTGCTCTCCTTCACGCCGGTTCTCCAGGTGCGCTCGGTCGAGGCCACGGGCACCTCACACATCGAATCCTCCGACATCATCCGGCTCTCGCAGGTGGGCCAGGGGACGCCCCTCATCGCAATCGATGGCGAGGCGATCCGCTCGCGGCTCGCGCAGAACCCCTGGGTCGCCTCGGTGGACGTGAGGTGGGGGTTCGACGGCGTGCTGCACATCGACGTGACCGAGCGCGTGCCCTACGCCCTCGTCGTCATGGGAAGCCAGAACATCGCCTGGTATCTCGCCGAGGACGGAGTCTGGCTCGAGCCGTCGGACGTGAAGCCCTCCGCCGAGGTGTCGATGTTCACGGCGGCCCTCGATCGCGCCCGCTCCGAGGGGCTTCTCCTCGTCGTGGACGTGCCGGCGACGGTGAACCCGCAGGCGGGCTCCGAGACCACCGATCCCACGATCGAGGGCGTGCTCGCCTACCAGACCGGATTCACGCCGGAGTTCGCCGAGCAGGTGGCCTATTACCGCGCCGCGTCGGAGCCGGCGCTCACCTGCGTGCTCGTGAGCGGCGTGGAGATCTCCCTCGGCGCTCCGCGCGAGATCGACGCCAAGGAGACGGTGATCGAGGCGCTCCTGGCGGAGTTTCCGAACCAGCTCACCTACATCAACGTCCGCGTGCCCTCGCGTCCGACCTACCGCAAGCTGAACAGCGACAGCGTCGCCCCCGGCTCAGGCGTCTACGGCACCATCGACGAGGGCGCCGAGGCGCCTCCCGAAGGGGAGGGCACGGCCGACGACGCGGAGGGCTACTCCGACGAGGGCTACTCGGACGGGGAGTACGTCGATGACGGCTCCTACGACGAGGGCTTAGACGAGGGTTCCTACGACGGGTACGGCGATGAATCCGAGTATTACTAGCGCTCGGCGAGGGTTCAACCTCGAGTGACGGGAAAGCCTCAGATGAAGCCTCAAGGTGCCTCGATTCGCGCCTCGAGGAACCCTGGAGGCGGGCTTGAGAGTTTTGGGATGGAAACTCAACCTCGCTACCTGCGGGAATCAGTTCGGCAGATCGCCGCTTGACCATCTCTTTTTCTTTGTGCGAAACTACGCCGATTCAGAGATTCCATCGGGCTTAACTTGAGGATTACGGTTGATTCCGAGGGATCGGGAAGCCATCAACGCGGGGTCAAGGGTGCCCCGTTCAAGGGCGGGTGCGGATGGGCCCGCGGGAGGAGCGACGATGGACATCATGACCCCCAACAACTACCTCGCCGTGATCAAGGTCGTCGGCGTGGGCGGCGGTGGCACCAACGCCATCAACCGCATGATCGACGAGGGCATCCGGGGCGTCGAATTCGTCGCCATCAACACCGACGCGCAGGCGCTCGCGCTCTCCGAGGCCGATCACCTGGTGCACATCGGCACCGACATCACCAAGGGCCTCGGCGCCGGCGCCAACCCCGAGGTGGGCGCCCAGGCAGCCGAGGAGAGCCGCGACGAGATCAAGGCCGCGCTGGCCGGCGCCGACATGGTCTTCATCACCGCCGGCGAGGGCGGCGGCACGGGCACGGGCGCCGCGCCCGTCGTGGCCCGCATCGCCAAGGACGACATCGGCGCCCTCACGGTGGCCGTCGTCACCAAGCCCTTCACCTTCGAGGGCCGCAAGCGCACCGAGCAGGCCGAGGGCGGCATCGAGGAGCTCCAGGACAACGTAGACACCCTCATCGTCATCCCGAACGATCGCCTCCTCGAGCTCTCGGAGAAGAAGACCACCATGCTCGAGGCCTTCCAGACCGCCGACGACGTGCTCTGCCAGGGCACCCAGGGCATCACCGACCTCATCACGGTCCCCGGCCTCATCAACCTCGACTTCGCCGACGTCTCCACGATCATGCGCGGCGCCGGCACGGCCATGATGGGCATCGGCGTCGCCTCCGGCGACAACCGCGCCGTCGACGCCGCCCAGGAGGCCATCTCGAGCCGCCTGCTCGAGAGCTCCACCGACGGCGCCACCCGCGTGCTCCTCTCCATCGCGGGCAACAAGGATCTCGGCATCCAGGAGATCAACGACGCCGCCGACCTCGTGGCCGCCAACGTCGACGCCGACGCCAACATCATCTTCGGCACGGTCGTCGATGAATCCCTCGGCGATCAGGTGCGCGTCACCGTCATCGCCACGGGCTTCGAGCGCAACCAGAACGCCCATCCCTTCGCGAGCGGCTTCGGCATCCCCGAGCGCGCCGAGCGTCGTCGCTCCGTCCACGCCCCGGCTCCGCGCCAGGCGACGTCCTCCTCGAACGACTTCGAGATCCCCGATTTCCTCAGGCGTCCGCGCGCCTAGGCGATCGTGTCCGAAGCCTCCCTGGGCCCCCTCGGCCCCGCTGGACTCGGCCTCATCGGCGACGTGTCACGTCCCTCGGGCGTGACGCTCGCCTTTTCGGGCCGTCTGGGCGGTGTCTCGACGGGCCCCTACGCCTCGCTCAACATCGGTTGCCGGGTGGGCGACGACGAGCGCGCCGTCGCCGAGAATCGCCGCATCCTCCTCGCCGCGCTCGGGGGAGCGGAGCTCGCCGATCGTCTCGTGAACCCGAAGCAGGTGCACGGCACGACGGTGCTCTCGCTCACCGACCCCTCGGAGGCGGCCCTCGAGGCCTTTCGCGCAACGGCCGAGGAGGGGGCGGACGCCCTCTGCGTCACGGTGCCGCGCGTGCCCGTGCTCCTCGGATTCGCCGACTGCGTGCCCGTCATCCTCGTCGCCCCCGGCGGCTTCGCCGTCGTCCATTCCGGCTGGAAGGGCACCATCGCGAAGATCGGCGCCCTCGCGCTCGCCGAATTGTGCTCGGTGAGCTCCTGCGCGCCCGGCGATGTCCGCGCCTACGTGGGCCCGCACATCCAGGGCGCCGACTACGAGGTATCGCCCGAGCTCCTGGCCGAGTTCGTCGAAACCTTCGGGCCCGAGGTGGCCGTGGACGAGCGCCATCTCGCCCTCGCGCGCGCCGTCGAGGCGACCCTCACGGCGGCGGGCGTCGGCGAGGAGTCGATCTGCATCTGCGAAGATTCGACCGCGTCTGCGCCCGATCTCTACTTCTCCCATCGGCGTGACGGCGTGTGCGGAAGGCAGGGAGCCATCGCATGGCTGGCAGAGTGAAACGGCTCCTCGCGCTCGGCTGCGCCCTCGCCCTCGCCCTCGGCCTCGCGGCCTGCGGGGGCTCGGAAACGGCCACGCTCACCGTGGCCGGATCCACCACCGTGCTACCCATCGCCGAGATCGCCGCCGAGGACTTCGAGGAGGAGAGTGGAGTCCACGTGCTCGTCTCGGGCCTCGGCTCCTCGGCGGGCATCGAGGCCGTCATCAACGGCACCGCCGACGTGGCCACGTCGAGCCGCGATCTCACGCCCGACGAGGCGAAGGAGGGGCTCTCCCAGTACGCCGTCGCCCACGACGGCATCGCCGTCATCGTCAACGACGCGAACCCCGTGGAAGACATCTCCCTCGACGATCTCCAGGCCATCTACGACGGGAAGATCGAGAACTGGAGCGAGGTGGGCGGCGAGGACCTCGCCATCCAGGTGGTGAACCGCGACGAGGCCTCCGGCACCCGCGAGGCCTTCCGCACCATCGTGATGCGCGGCACGCCCTTCGACCGCACCGCGGCCGTGCTTCCCGGCACGGGCCAGGTGCGCGACGTGGTGGCCCGCACGCCGGGCGCCATCGGCTACATCTCCATCGGCTTCGTGGAGAACCGCTTCACCACGGCCACGGTGAAGACCCTCGATGTGGACGGCGTGGAACCCACTGAGGCCAACCTCGAATCCGGTGCCTATCCGCTCTCGCGCGACCTCTACTTCTTCACGAAGGGGCCGGCCCAGGGCGAGGCCCTGGCCTTCATCGACTACGTGCGCTCGAGCGCCATGGACGCCACGATCCGAGACGCCGGTTACGTGCCGGTGGGCGAGGAGGCGGCCGAGCCGGCCGAGGGCTCGGGCGGCGCCGAGGACGCGCAGGCGAGCACCGCGGGAGGTGGGGGCGATGCCTGAGCCGATCATGACGCCCCCGCCCACCATCGTCGAGGACATCAACCGCGCCCCGGACACGGGTCGCGTGCCCGATGACCTCGTGAAGCCGCCGCACATCCAAGACATCACGCCGAACTCGCGGAAGTCCTATAAGCGCGGCCTCAAGCTCGTGGATCGAAAGACCTACGTGAAGGAGCGCGCGCTCGAGGCGCTCTTCCTCGCCTGCGCCTTCGTGGCGGTGCTCGCGGTCTTCCTCATCTTCGTCTTCACCATCTATCGCGCCGCGCCGGTGCTCACCGAGATCGGCTTCGCCGAGTTCTTCGGGCTCGACTGGGCGCCCTCGGAGGGCTCCTACGGCATCGTGGCGCTGCTGCTCGGCTCGCTCCTCGTCACGGCGGGCTCGCTCGCCCTCGGCGTTCCGCTCGCCATCGGCTGCGCGGTCTACCTCGTGGAAATCGCGTCGAAGCGGGTCTCCTCCATCGTCTCCACGGCGGTGGACCTCCTGGCCGGCGTGCCGAGCGTCATCTTCGGCTTCTTCGGTCTCGTCATGCTCCGGCCGATCATCGCCGACCTCACGGGCGGCATGGGCTTCGGCGCCCTCACGGCCTGGCTCGTGCTCGCCATCATGATCGTGCCCACCATCACGACCCTCACCATGGACGCGCTGCGCTCCATCCCCATGGGCGTGCGCGAGGCCTCCTATTCGATGGGCGCCACGAAGTGGCAGACCATCTACAAGGTCGTGCTGCCGGCCGCGAAGCTCGGCATCGTGAACGCCGTCGTCCTCGGCATGGGGCGCGCCATCGGCGAGACGATGGCCGTGCTCATGGTCGTGGGCAACGCGCCCGTCGTGCCGGAATCCATCTCGAGCCCGGTCTCGACGCTCACGAGCCAGATCGCCCTCGACATGGGCTACTCCTCGGGTCTCCATCGCGCCGCGCTCTTCGGCATGGGCGTCGTGCTCTTCGTCATCTCCGCGTCGCTCGTGGGGATCGTGCGCTTCTTCTCGAGGGAACGCGGGGAGCGCGTGGACAGCCGCGAGGCCGAACGCGAGCGCGAGCGTCGCGAGCGCCTCACGAAGGCGACGCCGGTGGAGCTCGCCACCGAGGGCCCCGACCTCTCCGCGACCCAGATCGCCCAGGCGGCCGAGGTCCAGGAGAACTCCCGCAAGCGCATCAAACGCCATCTTCAGAACGGCACGAGCGCCAAGGTGAGCAAGGACGTGACCAACGCGACGATGATCACGATCTTCAAGGTCGCCGGCTGGCTCGCCACGGGCGTGCTCGCCCTCATCATCGCCTTCGTGGCCTGGAACGGCTTGCCCGTGATGTCGCTCGACTTCATCTTCGGCTGGCCGGAGGGGGTGAACGCCGAGGGCGGCATCTTCCCCACGATCGTGAGCTCGCTCTACGTGACGGCGCTCGCCATGCTCATCTGCGCGCCCATCGCGGTGCTCGCGGCCGTCTACCTCGCGGAATACGCGAAACAGGGCCGCCGCGTGGCCTTCATCCGCTACGCCGCCGACACGCTCTCCTCGGTGCCCTCCATCGTCATGGGCCTCTTCGGCTTCGCGCTCTTCGTGGAGGCCTTCGGCTTCGGGCTCTCGATGCTCTCGGCCGCCCTCGCGCTCGCGCTCATGATGCTTCCCATCGTCATGCGTACGACCGAGGAGGCCATCCGCGCCGTGCCGCGCTACATCCGCTGGGGCGCCTACGGCCTCGGCGCCACGAAGTGGCAGGTGGTCTCGCGGGTCGTGCTGCCCACGGCCTTCCCGCGCATCGCCACGGGCATCGTGCTCGCCATCGGGCGCGCGGTGGGGGAGACGGCCGTCGTGCTCTACACCATGGGCCAGGCCATCAACCTGCCCGTGACGCCGCTCGATTCCGGCCGTCCGATGACGATCCACCTCTACCTGCTCGCCAACGACGGCATCAACATGCAGGCCGCCTACGGAACGGCGCTCCTGCTCATGCTCATGATCCTCGCGTTCAACCTCTTCGCCCGCTACCTCTCGCACAAGAGCGCCGGGAAAGCCGGGGGGAAGTGATCGGATGACCGCCTACCGTGACGCGCCGCACAACGATCCCAAGCAGGGGATCCACGTCGAGAACTTCGACTTCTGGTACGGGGAGTTCCACGCCCTCACCGGCGTGACCCTCGATCTCGCGCAGAACAAGATCACGTCGTTCATCGGCCCGTCGGGCTGCGGCAAGTCGACGTTTTTGCGCTGCATCAACCGCATGAACGACCTCATCGACGGCACGCGCACCGCGGGCACCATGCAGCTCGACGGCAACGAGATCTACGCCGAGGGCGTCGACCCGGTGGATCTGCGCCGGCGCGTCGGCATGATCTTCCAGCAGCCGAACCCCTTCCCGAAGTCCATCTACGAGAACGTCGCCTTCGGGCCGCGCCTCCAGGGGGTCACCGCCAAGAGCGACCTCGACGCCATCGTCGAGGAATCGCTCAAGCGCGCGAACCTCTGGAAGGAGGTCTCGAACCAGCTGAACAAGAACGGCCTCGCGCTCTCAGGCGGCCAGCAACAGCGCCTCTGCATCGCGCGCGTGCTCGCCGTGCAGCCCGACGTGCTGCTCATGGACGAGCCCTGCTCGGCCATCGACCCCACCTCCGTGCAGAAGGTGGAGGACCTCATGTACGAGCTCGCGCCGGAGATGACGATCATCATCGTCACCCACAACATGCAGCAGGCGGCGCGCGTCTCGGATTACATGGCCTTCTTCCTGCAGGAACACGCGGGCGAGCCGGCGACGCTCATCGAGTACGGGGTGACGGGCGAGATCTTCTCGGCGCCCCAGGACCAGCGCACCGAGGACTACATCACGGGTCGTTTCGGCTAGGCCCGAAGGGTTCGGCCGGGCGCGATCGGATTTCATTTCAGGGAGGCAGTGGACCATGCGCGAACAATTCGACGCCGAGTTGGCGAATCTTCGGCAGGACCTCGTCCGCATCTACGCGAACGTCGACCTGCAACTCCACGAGGCCGTGGATTCGCTCATCCACGAGGATGGGGAACAGGCCAAGCGGGCGCGCAAGGCCACGCACAAGATCGACAGCGCGTCGATGAAGCTCGAGGAGCGCGCCTACAACCTCATCGTGCTGCAGAACCCCGTGGCCTCCGATTTGCGCCTGCTCCAGTTCATCATCTACGTGAACTTCAACATCCAGCGCATGTCCAACCACGTGCGCAACATCGCCAAGACGACCGAGCGCGCGGCCGGGCACGAGGTCCCGGGGCACATGATCGAGCTCCTGGCGAGCCTCGCGCACCTCGTCTACCGCGTGCTCGGCGAGACGGTCCACGCCATCGTGGAGAACGACCTCAACGTGGCCACGAACCTGCCCGAGCTGGACGAGCCCGTGGACGAGCTCTACAAGACGTTCTTCAAGACCTTCTCCAAGCTGAAGACCGAGGACGACATCGACGCCGCGAGCCGCGTGATGATGGCCGCGCGCATGCTCGAGCGCATCTCCGACAACTCCGTCGAGGTGGGCGATCGCCTCGTCTTCCTGCTCACGGGGCAGCGCCAGACGTTGGACGACCTCGCGGATCTCGACGAGGACGAGCTGAACGACATGCAGGCCGCCCAGGGCCTCTCCTTCTCCATGGGCCAGCAGGAGATGGTGAAGGCGGCGAATACGATCCCCGAGGTGGAGCTCACCTCGCCGAAGGCCGCCGACGATGACGACGATGACGACGATGACTACGAGGACTAGCGCCGCAGACGGGGCCGAGGTCGCCTTCCTCGCCGAGCGCCGCGCCTCCATCTTGGAGCGCGTGCGGCGGGCGTGCGAGCGCGTGGGCCGGGAAGTCTCCGAGATCGAGCTCGTCTGCGTGACCAAGGGCCATCCGGCCGCCGTCGTGGCGGCCGCGGCCGAGGCCGGCTGGGGCGTCTTCGCCGAGAACCGCGTGCCCGAGCTCGTGGGGAAGTGGGCGGAGCTCGCCGAGCTCGGCCTCACGCCGCCCGTCGACATGATCGGCAATCTCCAGACGAACAAGTTGAAGGCGCTCGCCGGCAAGGCCCGTTGCGTGCAATCGGTCTCCTCGCTCCATGTGGCCGAGGCCCTCTCCGCGCGCTCCTTGGCCGCGGGCGTGCCCCAGCGCGCGCTTCTCGAGGTGAACGTCTCCGGCGAGGCGTCCAAGCAGGGCTTTTCCGAAGACGAGCTCATGGGGTGCGCCGAGGAGCTCGCGGCTTTGCCGGGCCTTGCCATCGAGGGGCTCATGACGATGGCGCCCGCAGGAGACGCCATGCGCGCCCGGGAGACCTTCCGAGCCGCCAGGGCGCTCGCGACGAGCCTCGAGCGGAACACCTCGCTCACGCTGCCCGTCCTCTCGGCCGGCATGAGCGACGATTTCGAGATCGCCATCGAGGAGGGCTCCACGATGGTGCGGATCGGGCGCGTCGCGCTCGATCGGGCCTACACGCCAACGGGCGCGCGCTAGCGTACACTTTGCGCAGGCGGGCGCCGCTCGGCACGCGCCCGCCGACACAGTGGGAAGGGTGAGACCATGGGTTTCAGGGACACGATCGAGGGCCTCAAGGACCGCTTCATGCGCGGCGGCGATGACGAGTACTACGAGGACTACGAAGACGAGTACTTCGACGAGGACTTCGACGAGGAGGGCGATTTCGAACCCGTCCGCGAGAGTCCGCGGACGCGCAACACCCCGCTCGCCGAGCACGTCGGTTCCGGTGTGCTCGGCAACTCGCAGCGCCCCGAGGCCCAGTCGGTCTCCGTGCGCACGCGCTCGGGCGAGCCGATCGACAGCTCCCCCTCGCCCTCCATCGGCGGCTACACCTCGCCCACGAGCTTCGCGGGCGACGTCTTCCGCGACGGCGCCAACGGCGCTCGCCCCGCCGTCCCGCTGCTCCCGCCCACGGTGATGAAGCCGGCCGCCTACGCCGACATCCAGCCCATCATCCGGCGCATCCGCACGAACCAGCCCGTGGTGCTCGACCTTCGCCACACGCCGGTTCCCGAGGCCAAGCGCATCCTCGACTTCTGCTTCGGCTTGGCCCTCGGCATGGAGGGCGCCATGGAGGAGTTGGACGATCGCGTCTTCGTGCTGCTGCCCACCGAGGAGAGCCTCTCCGTCTCCGATCGCGAACGCCTCGTGCGCGACGGGATCATCCGTCCCTAGGGAGCGCGCCCGCGCCCCGCGCGGGTTGCTCTCGGTAAGGAAGAACCATGCCTGAGAAGCCGGCCGTCGCCGTCATCGGCTGCGGGGCCATGGGCGGAGCCATCGCCCGCGGCCTCGTGGCGAAGGAGCGCGTGGAGCCCGCGGACCTCGTGCTCGTGGATGCCGACGCGAAGAAGGCAGCCGATCTCGCCGCCGAGCTCGGCGCGAGGAGCGTGGCCTCCGCCGATCTGGGGGGCGCCACCGCAGACGTCGTGCTCCTCGCGGTGAAGCCGCAGGTGCTCGCCGCCGTGTGCAAGGAGATCGCCCCCGTCTTCCGCGGCAGGCTCGTCATCTCCATCGCCGCCGGCGTGAACCTCGCGAGCCTCGCCAAGCTCGCTCCCGGTGCCGCGGGCATCGTGCGCGCCATGCCCAACCTCGCCCTCACGGCGGGAAGCGGCGCCACGGCGCTCGCCTCGCAGAGCGCCACAAGCGAGCAGCGCTCGCTCGCACGGGAACTCTTCGACGCCTTCGGGCCCGCCGAGTTCTTCACCGAGGGCCAGCTCGACGCCATGGGCGCCATCTCCGGCGCCGAACCCGCCTACGTCGCGCTCTTCGTGGACGCGCTCACGCGCGCCGCCATCGAGCAGGGGCTTCCCGCCGCGACCGCCCGCCGCTTCATCCTCTCCACGATGATCGGCACCGCGAAGATCCTCGAGGAGGGGGAGCACCCTCGCGCGTTCATGGAGGAGGTCATGTCACCCGGCGGCACGACCGTGCGCGCCGTGGCCGCCATGGACCCGGCCTTCACCAAGGCAACGCACGAGGGCGTCCGCGCCGCCGTCGCGCGCACGCGGGAGCTCGCCGAGGGAGGCGCCTAAGTGCTCGCCGTCGCCCTGGCCAACGTCATCTCGGCGCTCTTCAACCTCTACGAGATCATCATCATCGTCTGGTGCATCATGAGCTGGATTCCCCGGCGCCCGGGCTCGGTGCTCTTCGACGTGGGCGTGGTGCTCGATCGGCTCGTCACGCCCTACATCAACGTCTTCAGGCGCGTGATCCCGCCGCTCGGTGGCATCGACTTCTCGCCCGTCGTGGCCGTGCTCGCGCTCTCCATCATCGAGATGGTCGCCATCCGCCTGATTTTCATTCTCTTCTAGGGGTTGCGCCGGCGCGTCCATGGTGGTTTTTGCCCGAGCGTTGGGGCACAATGCGATTCCAATGGGGTACTCCCACGAGCAGCTTCAACACACCAGAAGGGATTTCGCATGGCCATCACACCCCAAGACATCGAACAGCTCACGTTCTCGCCTTCCAAGCATGGCTACGACACCGAGGAAGTCGATCGGTTCTTGGAGCAGCTCTCCGTCGAGGTGGACGCCATGCTCCAGAAGATCGCCGACCTCAAGGGGCGCCTCACGGCCTCCGACCAGGCCCTCGATGCCGCTCGCGCCCAGGTGGCGCAGCTCCAGGGCGAGCTCTCCCAGAGCCAGCAGGTGATCCCGATCTCCTCCGTGGCCGCCTCAACGACCGGTGCCACCGAGCAGCAGATCTCCGCGGCACTCATCGTCGCCCAGCAGGCCGCCGATCGCATCGTCTCCGACGCTCGCGAGAGCGCGGACAAGATCCGCACCGAGGCCGATCAGAAGGCCCGCGAGGTCATCCGCCAGGCGCTCGCCGAGAAGCAGAACGAACTCGACGAGATCGATCGCCTGAAGGCCTCCCGCGAGGAGTTCCGCAGCGAATACAAGAAGCTCCTCCAGCACTTCATGGACGACGCGGACACCACGTTCCCGGCGGCGACCTCCTTCCCGGCGCCCGCGACCTACGAGGTGCCCGCTCCGGCCGCTCCCGTCGCCCAGGAGGTGGACGTGAACGCCACCGTCTACGTCCCCGCGCCCGCGGCGGACGGCTTCTCCATGCTGGACGATCTGGACTAGCTCCCCGCTCCTCCCAACCAGCCCGCCACGGCGCTTCCGGCGAACCCGGGGGCGCCGTTTTGCGTGGCGTCCTCCCGGGAAACCGGGCGCGCGTGGGGCTTTCGCGCTCGTCCCTCGGCCTCCGCCTCGCCGTCTTCCATCGCCTCAGCCCACGCCCCCTCGCTCCAGCCGTCGTCCACGGAAGGGTCGAGCTCGACGAGCCCCTCGGCGATGCGCTTCGGCATGAAGTTCGCCCGCAGGTCGTAGCCGCGCTCGAGCTTTCCGCGGCCGGGGAGGGCGAGGGCGTCGTAGAAGCGCTTCCAGAGCGCCCGTACCGAGCGCTCGACCCCAGAGAGCTCGTGGGGGCGGGAGAGCTCAGCCACCTCATCCTCCGAAAGCGGGCCGCAGACGAGGCGCCCCTCGCTCAAGAGCACGGCAGTTCGGTGCTTCGGATCGGCCAGAAGGAAGCGCTCGCCCTCCATGCGACGCGCGAAGTGGCCCGCGACGAGGGGAAGCACGTTCGCCTTCGGCGTGTAGAGTGCGAAGAACGCGCCCGTGGAGAGCTCCGAGAAGCGCACGAACTGCCGCGCCTTCTCGCTCTCGTTCACGGCGAGCGTGTGGAAGGCCTCCGCCTGGGCGATCCTCGGGTCGCGCGCGGCCAGGGAGCGCACCTCCCGACCGTGATCGAAGCCGCCGACGAGAAACGCGTGGAGCGCCTCCGGCATGGCCTCGTCATCGGCGGCGGCGATGGTGTAGACGCGCCGCGCGCAGGCCGACGGGCAACCCCGCTGGCAGCGACCGCCCCGCACGCGCGGACACCCCTCGCGAAGCCGCGCGGCGAAACCCCGGTAGACGCGCCGGGCGAGGCCCTCGATGACGGGAACCTCGAGGAAGGCCTCGCCGAGCGCCGGCTGCGCGAAGCCGCTGCGCACGAAGCGCAGCGGAGCGTGCGGGCAATGGGCGAGGTAGGAGAGCCCGGTGGCCGTGAGCACGCCGTCTGCGCTCGGGGCGAGCGCCACGCAGACGGCGGGCGCCTCGCGCGCGAGCGCTCCGAGACGCTCCGTGAGCTTCTCGGAGAGCTCCTCCTCGGCCCGCTTGGCCGAAGCGAGCTCAGAAGAGCGTGAGTTGGCGAGGGTTCTCTCGCCGGGCGCGGTTATAGGCGCTGGACGCGGCATCGCTCACCACCTTCTCGCGAATGGCCTCCGGCGAGGCGATGAAGCGGGGGCTGCGCGCACCGGAGCAGGTGATGAAGAACCCCGCGCGCTTCAGGGATATGTGGAGACGATCGAGGTCGTCGAAGGTGAGGCGATGGGCCCGGCGCGCCCGGCAGATCTTTCTCACGGAGGTGGGCCCGAACCCGGGCACGCGCAGAAGCGTCTCCCTGCTCGCGGCGTTCACCTCCACGGGGAAGCGATCGGGCACGGTGAGCGCCCAGGCGAGCTTCGGATCCACGTCGAGATCGAGGAACGGGGCGTCGCCCGCCACGAGCTCGGATGCCTCGAACCCGTAGAAGCGCATGAGCCAATCCGCTTGGTAGAGGCGATGCTCGCGGCGAAGGGGGACCGGCGTCTCGGGGTCGGGGAGGCGCGGATCGTCCGCGATGGGCATGTAGGCCGAGAAGAAGACGCGCTTCAGGCCGAAGCGCCGGTAGAGGCTCGTGGAAAGCGAGAGGATGTCGCGATCGCTCTCGGGCGTGGCGCCGATGATGAGCTGGGTGGACTGCCCCGCGGGGCAAAACGCCTCGCCTCGCGGGCCCCCGCGCCTGGCACTACTTTTCCGCACGAGCCCCGAGGCGGGAAGCGCCGCCGTGCGTGCATCGGGTTTCACCGTCGAGTAGACGCTGCCCGCTCCTTCGGAGGTGCCGTGGGAGACGGCGCCCGTGCCGAGGAGGCGCCCGGAGTGCATGGAGGCGTGGATCTGCGCCATGGGGGCGAGCACGTCTTCCGCGTGCTTCTCCGGGCAGAGCCGCTCGAGCGATTCGGCGCTCGGGAGCTCGACGTTCACGGAGAGGCGATCGGCGAGGCGCCCCAGGCGGTCGACGAGCTCAGGGTCGGTGCCGGGGATCACCTTGGCGTGGACGTAGCCGCCGAAGCGATACGGCCCGCGGAGGAGCTCCAAGCACGCGATCATGCGCTCGGAGGTGGCGTCGGCGCTGCCCAGCACGCCGGAGGAGAGGAAGAGCCCCTCGATGTAGTTGCGCTTATAGAAGTCGATGGTGAGCTGTGCGAGCTCCGCGGGCTCGAACGTCGCCCGCGGCACGGGGTTCGACACGCGGTTCACGCAGTAGGCGCAGTCGTGCGTGCAGGCGTTCGAGAGGAGCACCTTCAAGAGCGTCACGCAGCGCCCGTCGGCCGTGAAGGAGTGGCAGCATCCGGCGTTCGAGGCGACGCCGATGGCACCCTTCTTCGGCCCGCGCTCCACGCCGGAGGAGGTGCACGCGGCGTCGTATTTCGCCGCGTCGGCCAAGATCTCGAGCTTCGCGAGCGTATCCATCGCACCTCCCCGCGCCATGCCGAACAGGTGTTTGGAATACTACACCGAACCCGTAACAGAAATGACGCACGCAAACGCGTGTTCGATGAATGCACCCCCGACCCCGAAGGGTTTTCATCACGTTGCGGAGAGGCGCAGGACAAAAGCAAGACAAAAGGACCGTCCCTTTCGCCTTGCGAGGAAGATACATGGCGCGGAGGAACGCGATGGCGAGTGCGCGCGGCGAGGAACCGCGCGCACTCGCCACGAAAAACGGGGCGCCCGCCGATGACGGACGCCCCGCATGAGGTTCAGTCCTAGAGGTCCCTGCCCGTGCCGCCGAGGCCCGTGCACGTGCCATCGCCGGCCTTCCCCTCGGTCTGCGGCGTTGAGAGGTCTTTGTGTTGGCCGTACCCAAAGCAGAAGCAGCCCTTCACCGCTCCGATGAAGATGCACCCGCAGGCGCCGCCGGCGACCGCCTCGAGCTCGGCTTCGGAGAGTTCGCCCTCGGCGGCGGTCTCAGCCTCGGCCGCGAGGATGTCCTCTGCGGTGAGGTCGAGGTCGTGGGCGGCCGCGAAGGCGGCGACGGCCTCGGCCATGGCGGTGCGGGCCTCCTCCTCGGAGATGCCCTCGACGTCGACGCCCTCCGTCACGGTGACGAGCTCCGCCTGGAGCGCGTCGTCTGCGGAGATGACCTCGTAGAACTTCTGGACTTTCTCGTTCATTGGTCTTCCTTTCATTCGACCATCGGTGCTGGAGTGATTATGGCGGCCGAGAGTCGGCCGTGGGTTTCGAACCCATGAACGGGCACGCGGGATGTCCTTTCGTGAGCCATTACCCGTCATTCGCGCTCCGCCATGACGGCCGTCTCCTCAGCGAGGAGGTACCTGCAGGTCCAATCGGAAGGTCGAAACGTCAGCGAGAGGCGCTGGGGTGCCTCAGATAGACGGGATCTCGGCCACGTAGCGTACTGGCGCTACGTGAGTGGCCGGGATCGTGGCTAGGTGAGGTGCAGCGCCTCGCAGCATCGACTTGGAGCATGGTGGAGACGCAGGGATTCGAAACGTCAGCGAGAGGCGCTGGGGTGCCTCAGATAGAC
>CANQFP010000010.1 GCA_947599965.1 uncultured Atopobiaceae bacterium
GGCGGCGCCGGCGGCATCGGCGAGGCCACGGCGCGCATGTACGCCAAGAAGGGCGCCAAGGTCGCCATCGCCGACATGAAGGACACCGTGGACGAGGTGGCCGGCAAGATCGCCGAGGAGTACGGCGTGGAGACCATCGGCGTCTTCTGCGACGTCACGAGCCAGGAATCCGTCGAGGCCATGGTGAACACGGTCGTCGAGAAGCTCGGCGGCGTCGACGTCCTCGCCGCGATGCCCGGCTACGTGCACCTCACGCCCGCCAAGGACATCGCCATCGAGACCATCGAGAAGCACATCAACGTGAACGCCATCGGCGTCTTCCGCGTGTGCCAGGCCGTGGCCAACCAGATGATCAAGCAGGGGCGTGGCGGCAAGATCGTCTGCGTCACCTCCCAGGCCGATTTCATCGCCATTAACGAGCACGTGGGCTACACCATGAGCAAGGCCGCGGTCGTGGGCATGATCAAGGTCTGCGCGCTCGAGTGGGCCGAATACGGCATCAACGTGAACGGCGTCGCTCCCACCGTCGTGAACACCTACATGGGCGAGAAGGCCTGGCAGGGCGAGGTGAAGGAGAACATGATCCGCGCCATCCCGGCCCATCGCTTCGCCGAGACCGACGAGATCGCCGCGGCGGTGCTCTTCCTCTCCTGCGCCGAGTCCAACATGATCACGGGCGAGGACCTCGTGGTGGACGGCGGCTTCACGATCTACTAAGCGCCGCGTAAAGCCGCTTCGAACCTGCGAGCCCCCGGCATGCGCCGGGGGCTCGTCTCGTCGGCGCCCGGCACGAGCTCGCTTCTCGCGAGCGCTCGCTAGCCGCGATCGGCGGTCTCGCCGTCGTCTGACTCGGGGATGGCGTCCTGGGCGGCGGCCACGGCCTCGGCGAAGGCGTTCTCGGTTGCCTCGAAGGCCGCGAGCTTGGCCTCCTCGCTCTCGGGCGCGCCGCCTCCTCTCCCGCCCTGCGCCTTCCCGTGGATGACGCGATCGCGGAAGGCCTGCAGATCCTCGCTCGCGCGCACCTGCCCAACCACCCAGTGCACGGCTCGGTTGATGACGAGGCCGCAGAGCGCGAGCGCCACGGCGAGCGGCACCCACCAAAGAGGCGTCTCCAGCGTCGGCAGGAAGTAACAGGCCATCGAGCCGAGGGCGCCCGCGGTGAGGAGCACGCGGTTCACCGACTGGGCGCGCATGGCGCGGCGCTTGGCGGCGAGCACGACGTCGCGCTCGGGACCCCGGTAGTACTGCTCGATTCGGTAGAGGCTCGTGTGCTGGAGCGATTCGTAGTTGTAGAGGAGACTCTGGGCCACCCTATCGCCGAGCACGCCGTGGGCGACGAGCCACACGCCCACGGCCGAGATGCAGAAGCCGAAGCCGTTGGCGATCTTATGCTGCCCGGTCTCGTGGATGGCAAGGGCGAGGGCGATCGCGGCGACGATGACGGCGATCCCGGCGAGGATGAAGCGCCGCTGCACGCGCCGGGCCTCGCGGATCTCCTCCGGGGTGAACGTGAGGTCGATGAAGGGGTTGGCCTCCATGAAGGCCACGTTGTCCTTGTGGGAGAAGCGCAGCATGACGATGCCGATGACCACGAGGGCGATGAGCGTGAACGCCGAGCTCACGTGGGCGTTCGAGAACTTGTATTGGATGAGCTGGTCGCTCTCGAAGTGGATGAACCAGTCGAGCACCCAGGCGAGCCGCGAGGCGTCCTCGGACTGGATGGGCGGCAGGAGCATGAAGAAGCTGCTCACCCCGAAGGCGCTCGTGAGCACGGCGAGCCCGAGCGGGGTCCAAAACGCCCGCTTGCGCACGTGGTACTCATAGCCGTTGAAGGGTTTCTCCTCGCCCATCTTCCCGCCTCCCCTCGAAACGCTCCACCGGAGCTATACCCCTTACGATGCCCCGCGGCGGCAAGGGGCGCCCCGATGCTTCGGCGACGCGAAACTCCCGTGCCCGGGAGTTGGGTACACACCGATGAGACCGTGGGGCGCGTGCGCCCCTTCGCACACGGGAAAGGAATCTCATGGCAGACGAGCAGACCTCCATCAACCTCGACGACATCACGAACTCCCTCCACAGCATCTTCCTCGCGGGCGTGGGCGCCATCGCGTCCTCGTCGGAGAAGGGCTCCGAGCTCTTCAAGGCGCTCGTCGACAAGGGCCGGGCCACGGTCGACGAGGGCAAGGCCAAGAGCGCCGAGCTCGTGCAGAACGCGCAGGACAAGGTCTCGGGCACGACGCACGACGCCATCCGCTCCTATCTCTCGAAGCTCTCGCCCGACCAGCGCGCGGCCTTCGTCGAATCCGTTCAGAAGGCGGCCGCGGAGGCCGAGGACGACGTTCGCAAGGCCGCCGAGAAGACGGCCGAGGCCGCGCGCCACACGGCCCAGGACGTGGCCGACGAGGCCGCGAAGCTCGATGCCGAGGGGAGCCCCTCGGAAGACGAGGCCTGATGCCCCCCGGCCACGAGTCGAAAGATCCGAGGCGCGCATCCGGGCCCGGCGCAGAGATGCCGGGTGGCGCGCCCGGCGATGAGGTCGTCGGCGACGAGATCCTCACGGAGGATGGCGAGGCCCTCACCGCCGACGGCGAGGAGGTGACGCTCTCCATCTTGGGCGAGCGCCTGCGCGAGCCCAAGGGGGAGCGCCGCGCGCGCCTCTCGCGCGTGCGCGAGGTGCTCGCCATCGTGCGTCGCTACGACGTGGTGCACGGCCTCACGCCGAGCCAGTTCAAATCCATGCTCGAGGAGCTCGGCCCCACCTTCGTGAAGGCGGGGCAGATCCTCTCCATGAGGACGGAGATCATCCCACCGGCCTTCTGCAAGGTCCTCGAGGACCTGCGAACCTCCGTGGAGCCCATGCCCTTCTCCACCGTGCGCGAGGTGCTGGAGACGGAATACGAGCGGCCGCTCTCCGAGGTGTTCGCGCAGATCGACCCCATCCCGCTGGGGAGCGCCTCGGTGGCGCAGGTGCACAAGGCGGAGCTCCTCTCCGGCGAGATCGTGGCCGTGAAGGTGCAGCGTCCGCACGTGCGCGAGACCATGGCGCAGGACATCGAGGTCCTTCGCCAGCTCTTGCGCCACCTGGGGCCGCTCGTGAGGAACTTCGAGGTCATGGATTTTCAGGGCGTGGTGGACGAGCTCTGGGAGAGCTTCACCGAGGAGACCGACTTCCTCGCCGAGGCGCGCAACCTCCGCGAGTTCCGCGAGATGAACGCCGACGTGGCCTACGTGACGGCGCCGAGGCCCCACCTCGCGCTCTCCACGAGCTCCGTGCTCGTGATGGAGTACGTCGAGGGCTTCTCCATCTCCGACCCGGCCGCCATCGTGGCCGATGGCTACGACCTCACCGACATAGGCACCAAGCTCGTGGAGAACTACACCAAGCAGGTGCTCGACGACGGTTTCTTCCACGCCGATCCGCATCCCGGCAACATCATGATCCGCGACCGGAAGATCGTGTGGATCGACCTCGGCATGATGGGGCGCATCTCCACCTACTACCGCCGGATCCTGAGCACGATGCTCGTGGCCGTGGGCACGCACGACACGCCGGCCCTGAAGGACAGCCTGCTCGCGCTCTCCGAGACCCGCGCGCTGCCCGACGTGGACCACAGCTCGCTTCTGGCCGAGCTCGACGAGATCATCAACACCTACGGTTCCATCGACCTCGCGGAGCTCGACATCGGGCGCTTCCTGAACAGCCTCATCGCGCTCGCGCGGCGCTACCACGTGGAGCTGCCGGGCGCCATGACCATGATCGCCCGCGGGCTCGTGACGCTCGAGGGCGTGCTCGACGAGTTCATCCCCGGGGTGTCGATGCTGGCCATCATCGAGAAGCACCTCTCGGGCACGAGCGACCTCGCCGCCATGGCGAAGAAGGAGCTCGCGGAGCTCGGCTCGGAGGGCAGGAAGGCGCTCCACGGCACGCTGCGGGGCCTCTCCGATCTCGGGCTCGTCACGCAGATGCTCACGCGCGGCCAGCTCAAGGTGAACATGGACTTCTCCGGCTCCCAGGACCCGGTCGACGACCTCTCCCACATCGCGGATCGGCTGACGATGGGCGTGATCGTCGCGGGGCTCCTCCTGGGGAGCGCCATGCTCTTCTCCGCGGGGGCGGGTGATGGCTGGTTCTGGATGGCGATCGTAGCCATCGTGGGCTACGGCCTCGCGCTCCTCATGGCGCTCTACATCGCGTGGGACATTTGGAAGCGCCATTCCCGCCGCAAACGCGGGGATGGGTGAGCGCGGTTTGCTATACCTTGCGCAAGGCGCGAAGACGACGGGAGTGGGCGGGTCATGGCGAACGAGAACGTGAACCGGGGCGAACGGGCGCTCTTCAGGGAGGACGGTCGACCGAAGACCCCAGCCGAGCTCGCCGCCGACGCGGCGGCCGAGAAGCTCGCGTGGTGGCAGAGGACCATCGTCTACGAGTGCTACCCCAAGAGCTTCCAAGACACGCGGGGCAAGGGCACGGGCACGCTCCGCGGCGTCATCGAGCACCTCGATTATCTGCAGCGTCTCGGCATCGGCGCCCTCTGGCTCACGCCGATCTACCCCTCGCCCATGAAGGACAACGGCTACGACGTGGCCGACTACTGCGCCATCAACCCCGAGTTCGGCACGATGGAGGACATGGAGGAGCTCATCGCCGAGGCGGGCGAGCGCGACATCCGCCTCGTCATGGACCTCGTGCTCAACCACACCTCCGACGAGCACCCGTGGTTCATCGAGAGCTCCTCGAGCCGTGAGAACCCGAAGGCGGAGTGGTACATCTGGGCCGATCCGAAGCCGGACGGCTCGGCGCCCACGAACTGGCGCTCCTGCTTCGGCGGCTCGGCGTGGACCTGGTGCGAGGCGCGCGGGCAGTACTACCTCCACACCTTCGGCAGCTACCAGCCCGATCTCAACTGGGAGTGCCCGGAGGTGCGCCACGCCATGCACGACGTCGCGCGCTTCTGGCTCGCCAAGGGCGTGGGCGGCTTCCGCATCGACGCGGTCATCTACCTGAAGAAACCCGAGTTCGTGGACGCCGAGGTGGACGACCTCGACATGCTCGGCAACATCCACGACATGACGGCCAACCGGCCGGGCATCATGGACTTCCTCCGGGAGTTCCACGACGAGGTCATGGCGGGCACGGACGCCTTCACCGTGGGCGAGGCCTCGAGCGCGACGCCGGAGACGCTTCGCGACTGGGTGGGGCCGAACGGCGTCTTCGACATCATCATCGAGTACAGCCACATCAACGTGATCCGCGGGAAGACCCCGCACTGGTACGAGCGGCCGGGCTGGAAGCTCACCGACCTCACCGACGTGATCACCCGCGTGCAGGCGAACACGGCAGAGGAGGGCTGGTGCAGCGTCTACTTCGAGAACCACGACCAGCCGCGCTCACCCAACCACTTCTTCCCGCACTGCCGAGACTACGAGGCGGAGGCGAAGCTCCTCGGCCTCGTGCTCCTCACCATGCGCGGCACGCCCTTCATCTACCAGGGCGAGGAGCTCGCCATGACCAACATCCGCCTGCCCTCGATCGACGACTACTTCGACCCCGAGGTGAAGAACCAATACCGGCAGGCGCTCGACCACGGCTTCACGCCCGAGCGCGCCCTCGAGCTCTGCGGCGAATACTCCCGCGATAACGCGCGCTCGCCCATGCAGTGGACGGACGGACCGAACGCCGGCTTCACCACGGGTGTGCCCTGGCTGCCGGTGAACCCGAACTACCCGGAGGTGAACGCGAAGGTGGAGGGCGAGAGCGCCGCCTCCGTGCTCAGCTGGTTCAGGCACCTGGCCTACCTGCGCAATCGCTTCCCGCTGCTCCTGGCGGGCGCGTATCGCGAGCTCCTTCGCGGAGAGGGGGGCGTCTACGCCTTCGAGCGCACGCTGGAGGGGCTCCGCGCCGTGGTGCTCGCGAACTTCACGGACGAACCGAAGGCCTACGACCCCGCGCTCGTCGCCGGTCTGGCGCCGCACACCTCGTCGAGGGGGGCGCCCGAGAGCGTTTCCGCGGGGGAGCTCCGGCCGCTCGAGGCCGTCTTCTACGTGACGCCGGAGCTCATCTAGGGCCCGCGCGGCGCGGCTCGCGGAGGCTTTAGCTCGCCTTTAGGCGGCTCCTCGAGACTTGTCGTGCGGGGGGTATAACCCGAGACGAGCACATCCGGCGAGGCGGCGGAGGGACCATGCGGCTTTTGGTGGCTGAGGACGAGCGCGATCTCGCCGAGGTGATCGGCGTCTACCTCGAGCGCCACAACTACGTGGTGGACGTGGTGAACGACGGCGCCGCGGCGCTCGACCACGCGCGCACGGGCGTCTACGACGCCCTCATCCTCGACATCCTCATGCCCAAGATGGACGGCATCACCGTGCTCAGAACGCTTCGCGCCGAAGGCGTGGAGACGCCGGTCATGATGCTCACGGCCAAGGGTCAGAAGGCCGATCGCATCGCGGGCTTCGACGCCGGTGCCGACGACTACCTGCCCAAGCCCTTCGCCCCCGACGAGCTTCTCGCCCGCGTGCGGGCGCTCCTGCGCCGCCGCGGGGGCTATCGCGCGGACGTCCTCACGTTCGGCGACCTCTCCCTCGACGTGGGCACCTCGATGCTCGCCTGCGGGGACGCCTCGGTGGAGCTCCCGCGCCGGGAGTTCCAGATCCTCGAGCTCCTCATGGGCACGCCCACGCGCGCCTTCTCCGCGGAGGACATCCTCGAGCGCATCTGGGGTTGGGACGCCGAGGCCGAGGTGAGCGTCGTCTGGGTCCACATCTCGAACCTGCGCAAGCGCCTCCACGCCCTCGGCTCGAAGGTCACCATCAAAGCCGCGCGCGGGCTCGGCTATAGGCTCACGGAGGACGGCTCGTGAGGCCGGCCGATCCCTCCGAGGCTCCTCGGAGCCCACTCGCCCCCTCCGAGGACGAGGATCGGCGTCTGCCGGCGCGCATCGAGGCCCTGCGCAAGAAGTTCGTCGGCTTCACCATGCTCGCCGTCATCTGCGTGCTCGTGCTCGTGGGGCTCGCCGTGAACGTGGCGAACTCGCTCGCCACCACGGCCGATCTCGACAACCTCCTCACGCTCATCTCGAAGAACGAGGGCGCCTCGAGCTCGGTGGCGCAGAGCGCCCCCGGCTACCTCGACGACTACGACGAGCTTGACGACTGGGACGAGTGGGACGACGACGCCGACGAGCGCGGCCCCCTCGGCTTCCTCGAGCGCCCGCTCACGCGCGAGACCTCCTACGCCACCCGCTGGTTCTCGGTGCGCTGGGTGCCCGGCGGCTCCATCGCCGAGATCAACCTCTCCCATATCGCCTCGGTCTCCCAGGCCGATCTCCCCCGCTTCGTGGAGGTGGCCACGCAGGCGGGCCCGGGCTTCGGATGGGTGGGCGATTTCCGCTACCTCGTCATCGAGGGTGCGGCCCAGGACGAGGCCATCTTCCTCGACGCCTCGGACGAGGCGCACGCCCTCCGCACGCTCGCGCTCCTCACGGTCGCCGTGGTCGTCGTCTCCGCGGCGGCGATCTTCGTCGCCGTCTGGGCGCTCTCCGGCTGGGTCGTGCGGCCCTTCGCCGAGGCCGATCGCCGGCAGCGCCGCTTCGTGACGGACGCCTCGCACGAGCTCAAGACGCCCCTGGCCGTGATCCTCACGAGCCTCGGCGTGCTCGAGATGGACGTGGGGGAGAACCGCTTCCTCGAGAAGGCCGAGAGCCAGGCCCATCGTATGGGCGAGCTCGTTGACGAGCTCGTCACGCTCTCGCGGCTGGACGAGGAGGCGGATCGGCCGAGCACGACCTTCGACGCCTCCGCCGCCGTGGCCTCCGTGGCCGAGGGCTTCGAGGACCACGCCCGCTCCCGCGGCCACGGGCTCACGCTCGCCATCGCCCGCGAGCTCGTCTACACGGGCGATGAGCCGGGGCTTCGCCAGATCGTCTCGGTGCTCCTCGACAACGCCGTGAAGTACGCCCTGCCCGAAGGGGCCATCACGCTCACCCTCGAGCGCCATCGTCGCCGCGGCCTCAGGCTCACCTGCGCGAACCCGGCCGCGCCCATGGCCGCCGAGACCCTCGCGCACCTCTTCGATCGTTTCTACCGCCCGGACGATTCCCGCTCGAGGGAAAGCGGCGGCTTCGGCATCGGCCTCTCCATCGCGCGCCAGATCGCCGAGGCGGCGGGGGGAGGCATCGCGGCCACGCAGGACGCGGAGGGCACGCTCACGTTCGAGGTGCTCCTGCCCTAGGACGCGGGGAAACGGGGAGCGCGCGAGCGGCACGCGCGAGACGACGTGAAGCCCGGCTCCCCGAGTGTTTGCTTCAAACTCCGGTCATTCGGTCGGTGAACCGAAGACGTCAACCTAGCGAGGAGGGCCTCGTCCACACGGGGCTCAGAGTGCATCACGGTCGGGGAACCGGGCATTCACCTGTAGCTTAACGTATCTTTCCCCTTTGTGTGGTGGCGATGAAGTCCGTTGAAGCAATCTCGGGCAGCGACCGGCCCCGCCTCGAGCACCGAGAGGGCCGCGTCGGCGGCGACGGCGCACGTGACGTCGTGTTCCTCGCCGGCCTCGCCCTTGAGTTGCCTGAGGACGAAGTCGACCGGGTCCATGCGGCCGGGCGGGCGTCCGATCCCCACGCGCACGCGGATGAAGTCGCGGCTTCCGAGCTTGTCGATGATCGAGCGCAGGCCGTTGTGGCCGCCGTGGCCTCCGCCCACCTTCACGCGCACATCGCCGTCCTCGATGTCGAGCTCATCGTGGATGACGAGGATTTCCGCAGGTGAGAGGCTGAGTTCGCGCGCGATCTTGGAGACGGGGCCGCCGCTTGAGTTCATGAACGACTGCGGCTTGGCGAGCGTCACCTCCCGGCCGGCGAGCGTGGCCTGGGCCACCATCGCGCCGAGGTGGTTCTTCCAGTAGGAGACGCCGGCCTTCTCGGCGAGGCGGTCCACCACGTGGAAGCCCGCGTTATGGCGGGTGCGGTCGTACTCTTGGCCGGGATTGCCGAGGCCCACGACGAGGCGGATCGGCGGCTCCGGCTTCCTCTCGGGCCTCCGATGTCGCTCGGTCGCGGGTGCCTTCGCCTCGGCGGACGGCGCCGCCTGTGCGGCTTCGGATTCCGTGTTCGGTTCCACCGATCGCCCCTAGAGGTTCAGATCGGCGCCGAACATCGCCGAGACGGGGATCTCGTCGTAGACGCGGCGGATGCACTCGGCGAACTCCTCGGCCACGGAGATCTGCTTGATCTTCGTGTCCGGCGCGGCGAGCACTTCCTCATCCACCGGCACGGCGTCCGTGACGACGCACTCGACGATGGGCGCGCCTTGGAGCCGCTCCACGGCGGAGCCCGAGAAGATGCCGTGGGTGGAGCAGACGTAGATGTCGCCCGCGCCGAGCTTCTTGAGCTCGCGGATGGAGGCCACGAGCGTGCCGCCGGTGTCGATCATGTCGTCGTTCACGATGCAGGTCTTGCCGTCGATGTCGCCGATGATGCCCGTGACCTCGGCCATGTTGTGCTTCGGGCGGCCCTTGTGGGCGATGGCGATGGAGCAGCCGAGCATGTCGGAGAGCTTCTTGGCGGCCTTGGCGCGGCCCACGTCGGGCGAGACGACGCAGAGGGTCTCGGGGTCGAGGTCCATGGCGCGGTAGTAGCTCGCGAAGAGCGGGAGCGCCGTCATGTGGTTCACGGGGCAGTCGAAGAAGCCCTGGATCATGTTGGTGTGCAGGTCGAGGGTGATCACCCGATCGACGCCCGCGGTCTCGAGCAGGTTCGCCACGAGGCGCGCGGTGATGGGCTCGCGGGGCGCGGCCTTGCGATCCTGGCGCGCATAGCCGTAGTGGGGGATCACGGCGGTGAAGGTGCGGCAGCTTCCGCGCTTGGCGGCGTCGCAGGCGATGAGCAGCTCCATGAACATGTCGTTCACGTTCTGCCCCACCACGGACTGCACGAAGAAGACGTCGGTGCCGCGGACCGTCTGGTCGTAGCGGGCGTAGATCTCGCCGTTGGCGAAGGTCTCGAGGGTGAGCCCGGAGAGGTCGACGCCGAGCGCCGTGGCGATGCGCTGGCTGAGCACGGGGTTGGAGCGGCCGGCGAAGAGTTGGAATCGCTTCTCGATGCTCTTCTCGCGGTTGAGATCGTTCGTCATGGTTGCCTTTCGCGTGGTGGGCGGATGGTGCGACGTGACATCGGCCGAGCTAGCGGGCCGTCTTCTTGGCGTGTCGTTCGGCGTAGCCCTCGACGATCACCTGCCGGCTGCGCTCGATGGCGAGCGCGCCCGCGGGCACGTCCTTCGTGATGCAACTCGCGGCGCCGGTGATGGCGCCGTCGCCGATGGTGACGGGCGCCACCATCATCGTGTCGGAGCCGATGAAGACGTCGTTTCCGATGGTGGTGCGGTGCTTGGCGGAACCGTCGTAGTTGCAGGTGACGGAGGCGGCGCCGACGTTCACGCCGGAGCCCATGCTGGTGTCGCCGATGTAGGAGAGGTGGGGAACCTTCGAGCCCTCGCCGATGACGGAGTTCTTGATCTCCACCGACGTCCCCACGTGGGCGCCCCGCATGAGGTGCGTCCCGGGGCGCAGGTACGCGCGCGGCCCGCAGGTGACGCCGTCCTCGATGACGCTCTCCGAGGCGACGGTCTCCTCCAAGCGGCAGCCCTCGCCGACGGTGACGTCGGTGAGGCGGCTGTTCGGGCCGATGACGCACCCCGCGCCCACGCTCGTCTGCCCCATGAGGAAGGTGAGGGGCCAGAGCTCGGTGTCGCGTCCCACGCGCACGTCGGGGCCCACCCACACGAGATCGGGGTCGAGCATCGTCACGCCGTCCGCCATGAGGCGCTCGTTCACGCGCCGCTGCATGACCTTCGTCGCCTCGGCGAGCTGGGCGCGGGAGTTCACGCCGAGCATCTCGGTGGGATCGTCCACGAGGACGCGCCCCACCGAGAGCCCCTCGGCGCGCAGGAGCTCGATCATGTCGGTGAGGTAGTACTCGCCCTGGGCGTTCGAGCGCTCGATCTTTCCCACGAGGCGCGCGAGCGCGGCCCCGTCGAAGGCGTAGACGCCGCTGTTGCACTCCCGGAGGAGCTCGCGCTGCTCGAGCGTGGCGTCGGCGTGCTCGATGATGGCGAGGATGCGATCCTCGGCGTCGAGGACGATCCGCCCGTAGCCCGTGGGGTCGGGCGGCTCCATGGTGAGCACGGCGCCGGCGAGGCCCTCGACCGTCACCTTCTCGGAGAGCCGGGCGATGGTCTCCGGGCGCACGAGCGGCGTGTCGCCGTAGAGCACGACGACGCAGCCCGAATCGATGCCCGTCGCTTCGAGCGCCACCCGCACGGCGTGGCCCGTGCCGAGGCGCTCGGCCTGCTCCACCACCTCCGCGCCGAGGCGCTCGCAGATGGCGTTCACCTCGGCGGCACCGGCGCCGCTCACGCAGACGACGCGCTCGGCCCCGGCCGCGCGAGCGGCTTCGATGGGCCAGGCCACCAGCGGTTTTCCCAGGATGGGGTGGACGGTTTTCGAGTGGGCCGACTTCATGCGCGTGCCCTCGCCGGCGGCGAGGACGAGAGCGGTAAAGGCCATGGCCAAGGCCGTCCTTTCCGCGGAGTTCGCAAGTCCGCTTCGAGATACGAACGCGCCCTCCCGAACGTGGGAGGCGCTGCCCTCCCATGGTAGCGCACGGGCCCCGGGGCGAGCTCTCGCCGGAGCCGGGCGGGGCTTTGCTACACTGGCCTTGAGGCACTCGGTTCCACGGTGGGGCTTCGTCCAATGGCAGGACCCTGGTTTTTGGTGCCAGTTATGGGGGTTCGAATCCCTCAGCCCCAGCCAGTGCCGATTTTCGCGGGCGTGCGTTCCCGCCTACTCCTCGAACCCCGGCTCGAAGGCCGCGCAGAGCGCGTCGAGGAGCGTCATGGCGAGCATCTGGGCCTTGGTGGTGGTGAAGCTGCCGTCGAAGGGGTCGGCCGTGGAGGGGAGCTCCACGCGCACGAGGGGCGGCTTGGTGCGTGCCGCGTCGTAGGCGGTGCGGAGGCGCCGGGGCAGATCCTCCGGGCTCTCCATCGTCACGTTGCCGAAGCCCGCGCTCGGGTCGGGCGCCACGCAGGAGAGCTCGAAGACGCAGGTGGTCTGCGTCGGCGCGTCGGCGATGTCGTTCAGCAGCGTGAGGCCCGAGTGCTCGCTCGTGGCGCTCGCGAGGTTCCATATGCGGCCGGCCACGTTGCGCGCGATGGGGTCGGTGGCCGCGAGTGCGAGCACCGTCTCCTCGAGCACCGATGCGGCGCGGGCGAAGCCGATGACGCCGAGGGTCTTGCTACGGGCGCGCTTCTCGTCGGCCCAGACGTGCTTCAGGTGCCAGATGGCCTCGAAGGTGTCTTGGAAGCACATGCCGTCGGGGTAGAGGCCGACGTTCTCCTGGAACTGGCGCACGGCCGCCTCGGTGTGGGCGTCGTAGGCGCCGCTCACCTGGCCGCAGGAGAAGCCGAGCGTGTTGAGGGCGTGCTGGAGGATGCGCACGTCGTTGCCGTGGAAGTTGGGAAGTCGCAGGTAGAGCGTGCGATCTCCGAGTTCGTAGCACTCCGAGACGAGCTCCACCCACGTGGCGCCGTCCACTTCGGGCCGAGAACCCAGGTCGTGGCTCTCGCGGAAGTCGCGGACGGCGGCGCTCGTGGTCTCGCCGAAGACGGAGTTCGTCGTCTCGGCGTCGTCGATGAGGTAGCCGAGGTGCGCGAGGCGCTCCTGCACGTCCTCGACGGCGGCTCCGCTCATGCCGTAGACGATGGGCTCCATGGACGCTTCCTCACCGGCTTTCCGCGGCCGCGGCCGCAACGCGCATCTAGGACGTTCGCTCCACGACGTAGTGTGGCAGAGAACGCAGCGCTCGGGCGGCCTCGCCCGAGCCGAGCTCAAGATGGTCGAGAAGCTCCCCCGCGCCGCGGGCGAGCTCGAGGGCCCGCTCCCGGGAGCGCTCGATGCCGCCGCCCGCGCGGATGAGCTCGAGCCCGCGCCGAAGCGCCCCCGGCTCCCGGCTCCCCGAATCGAGGAGGGCGCGCAGCTCCTCGGCGCGCGCATCGTCGAGGCCCTCGAGGGCGTAGCAGACGGCGAGCGTGCGCTTGCCCTCGGCGATGTCGCCGAGCGGCTCCTTGCCGAGCGTCTCCACGGATCCCTCGAGGTCGAGGAGATCGTCGGCGATCTGGAAGGCGAGGCCGGTCGCGAGGCCCGCCTCGCGGAGCACCTCGCGCGCTTCCACGGTGGCGCCGGCGATGCGGGCGCCGAGGACGAGCGGCGAGGCCACCGAGTAGTGGGCCGTCTTCAGCGTCGCCATCTCGAGGTAGTCGGCGGGGGAGAGGTCGAAGCGCCCGTCACGGGCCCAGCCCACGTCGAGCGCCTGGCCCTCCACCGTGCGCGCCATCATCTCCGCGAGCTCGAGCACGAGCTCGAGCCTGAGCTCGGCCGAGAGCCCGCGGGAGCTCGCGACGTCGAGGAAGCTCTCCACGAGGGCGCCGTCGCCGATGGTGATGGCGAGTCCCTCGCCCTCCCTCACGTGCACGGCGGGAAGGCCGCGCCGCGTGGCGGCGTGGTCGGCGATGTCGTCGTGGATGAGGGCGGCCGCCTGGAAGTGCTCGACCGCGGCCGCGGCGCCGAGGGCATCGAGTGGATTTCCCCCGAGGGCCTCGCAGCCGAGGAGCACGAGGGCGGGGCGGGTGCGCTTGCCGCCCCGGGCGAGGAACTCCAAGAGCGGGCGGCGGTAGTAGGTGCGCAGGTCCTCGGGTTCGCCGAACGAGATGCCGCCCAGAAGCGCGGCGTCGACGGCGTCTCGCCACTGCTCGACGTAGGCCGCGAAGGCTTCGCGTGCCCCGGGCTTCGCCCCGATCCCTTCGCGCGGCTCGCTCACGCCTCGTAGCCCTCGGGGTTCATCGACTGCCAGTGCCAGGAATCGCGGCACATGTCGGCGAGGTCGTAGGCGGCGCGCCAGCCGAGTTCCCGCTCGGCCTTGGAGGCGTCGGCCCAGTTGCGCGCGATGTCGCCCGGACGGCGGGGGTCGATGACGTAGGGGATCTCGCGGCCGCTCGCAGCGGCGTAGGCGTCGATGACCTCGAGCACCGAGGAGCCGCGGCCCGTGCCGAGGTTGAAGATCTCCACGCCTCGGCGCCCGGCCATCCATTCGAGCGCCGCCACATGGCCCTTCGCGAGGTCGACCACGTGGATGTAGTCGCGGATGCCCGTGCCGTCGGGGGTGGGGTAGTCGTTTCCGTAGACGTGGACGGCGTCGCGGCGTCCCACGGCCACCTGGGCCACATAGGGTACGAGGTTGTTGGGGATGCCCTTCGGATCCTCGCCGATGAGGCCCGAGGGGTGCGCGCCGATGGGGTTGAAGTAGCGAAGGAGCACCACGTCCCAGCGATCGTCGGCCACCCAGAGGTCCGAGAGGATCTGCTCGATCATCCACTTGGTCCAGCCGTAGGGGTTCGTGGCGTTCTTCTTGGGCGAGGCCTCGGTGAGGGGCACCTCGTCGGGGTCGCCGTAGACGGTGGAGGAGCTCGAGAAGACGATGGCGCGGACGTCGTGGGCCTCCATCACGCGGCAGAGGGTGAGGGTGCCGCCGAGGTTGTTCGAGTAGTAGGCGAGCGGCTTCGCCACGCTCTCGCCCACGGCCTTGAAGCCGGCGAAGTGGATGACGGCCTCGGGCCGCTCTTCGTCGAAGACCCTCGAGAGCGCCGCCTCGTCGCATATGTCCACCTCGTGGAAGTGCAGGTGGGAGGCGCGCGTCTCGCCCACGATCTCGACGATGCGCCCTATGACCTTCGGGCTCGCGTTGGAGAAGTCGTCCACGACGCAGACCTCGAACCCCGCTTCGAGGAGCTCGACTACGGTGTGGCTTCCGATGAAACCGGCGCCGCCTGTGACGAGGACGCGGGATGTGGCGGGCGCGGATTCGCTCATGGCTGCTCCAAACGACCGGCGTTACCTGACCGTTTCAGCTTAGCGCCTAGAGCCAGCCGAAGCGCACGGGCACAGTGTCGTCGTAGTAGCTGATCCAGTCGTCCAAGCTGATCGTTCGGATGTAGCCGATGTTGTCCATCACCATGCCGCCGCCGATGTAGATGCCCACGTGGCCGTAGATGGAGCCGGCCGTGGTGTGGGGGTGCGTGGAGACGGCCACGATCATGCCGGGTTGGAGGTTCGAGCGGTTCGACGTGGTGCACTGGACGTACATGTCGTTGGCGTTGCCGCCGGGGTAGTAGCCGAGGGCGGCTTGGTAGACCTGCGAGACCCACATGGCGCAGAGGCCGTTTCCGGGCGAGCCGACCTCAGAGCAGGCGGCCACGATGGCCGAGCCTTTGTCCGAATAGGCGTCGTTCGCGCTGCCGCCGTAGTCGTAGTCGGGCGTGCCGGAGGTGCCGCTCGGCGCCGGATGGGCCGCGGAGCCGGCCGCCTGGGCGGCGCGCTGGGCCGCCTCGGCCTCGATGGCGGCCGCGAGCTCCTTGTCGCGCTTGTCCATGAGGTCGCGCACCTCTTGGCTGAGGTTGGCGACGGTGGCCTCGGCCTCCTGCTGCTTGGCCTGCATCTCGTCCATGCGGGCCTGCTGCTCGTCGCGGAGCTTCTCGAGCTCGGCTTCCTGGGCTTTCAGCTCGAGGCGGTCGTCCTCGAGTTCGCGCTTGATCTCGCGCACGTCGTCGATGAGGTCGACGTCGCGCTCTGTGACCTTGTTGGCGTAGTAGATGTTGGAGGTGAGCTCCTCGAAGGAGGAGGAGCTGAGCACGAGCATGAGCAGGCTCTCGTGGCCGGCTTTGTAGTTGGCCGCGACGCGATCGGCGAGCACCGCCTGCTTCTCCTTGAGCTCCACCTGGCGGGCCTCGATCTTGGCCTCGACCTCGGCGATTTGGCCCTGCACGCCCTCGATGGCCTCGAGGGTCGCCTGCTCCTCCTTGGCGAGGGCCTCGTAGTCCTTGGCGATCTGGTCGAGCTGCCTCTGCACCTCGTCGAGCTGCTTCTCGGCATCGGAGAGCTGCTGGAGGGTCTCCTTGGTGGCGCTCGCCGCGAAGGCGGGAAGCGTGGGCAGGCACACGGAACCGAACGTGAGGACGCCCGTGAGCAGGGCGGCCGCGAGGCGCTTGGTCATCGACGGCGAGGAGGGCGCGCGGTGGCGCGCGGCATCGCTCCTTCGCGAGGGCATCGACATGGGGGCTCCGTTCGATCTGCGTTTGATGTCGAGCTCGGTTCGGCAGGTAGGTGTGCATTCTAGCGCGATCGCGGGGGTTTGCCAGATGGGCGCGCCGTTTGCGCCCGGGCTCCATGAGGTCTCCGTGCTAGAGTGGGTTCGCTGTTTCAGGGATGGGTGGAACTCCCTACTGGCGGTCAGAGCCCGCGAGCCGCGAACGCGGCCGATCCGGTGGAACCCCGGAGCCAACGGTCACAGTCCGGATGGAAGAAACGGAGCGTGCCATGGCTGCATCGTCCCACTCGACTTCGACCGTCTCCCGAAGCCATTCCACCGGCGCCGCAGGTGGCCCCTGGACCCCGCGGCGCGTGGCCGTCTGCGCGCTCTTCACCGCGCTCGCGCTCGTGCTCTCCTTCGTCGAGCTGCCGATCTTCCCGGCCGCGCCCTACCTCAAATACGACCCCTCGGGCATCGTCGGCCTCGTCGCCGGCCTCGCCTTCGGCCCCGGCGTCGGCGTCGTGGTGGCGGTGCTGCCCTGGCTCGTGCACCTCTTCGTGGAACCCTTCGGCGCGATCATGGCGCTCTTCTGCTCCGTGGCCACGGTCCTCCCGGCCGCGCTCGTCTACCGCGCCCGGCCCACGCGCACGGGGCTCGTCCTCGCGCTCGTCATCTCGGGCGTCATCGCCCTCGTGGCGGCGATCATCGGAAACATCGTGATCACGCCGCTCTACTCCGGCATGGACGTGGGCGCCGTCGTCGCGCTCATCGTGCCCGTGCTCATCCCGTTCAACGTGCTGAAGATCTGCATCAACGCCGTCGTGGCCGCCATCGCGCTCCTGCCGGTGCAGATGATCTCCGGGCGCTGGAGCTAGGCGCGTGGACGGGGCTCGCGAGGGCCGCGTCCCCCTCGGCCGCTACGCGGCGCGCGTGGGGAGGGATCGCCTCCTCGCCACGCTTTCGGACGTGGGCTACAGCTTCGACGGGGGCGCCACCTGGGCGCTCGAGGGCGTGTCGCTCTCGGTGGGGGCCAGGGAGCGTCTCTGCCTCATGGGGGCCAACGGCTCCGGCAAATCCACGCTCGCGCTGCTCCTGGCCGCCCTCCGCGCACCCGACGAGGGCACGGTCGAGCTCAAGGGCAGGGTCTGCTTCGCCGAGGGCGTTCCCGAGCCCGACGCCTACAGGGCGGCGCGCCGCTCGACCGGGCTCGTCTTCCAGGATCCCGACGATCAGATCGTGGCCGGGATGGTGGCCGACGACGTGGCCTTCGGCCCGGAGAACCTCGCCCTCGATCCAGCCGAGATCGGCCGGCGCGTGGAGCGGGAGCTCGACCGGGTCCACGCCCTCGACCTCGCGCCCGCCGACCCCGCGGAGCTCTCGGGCGGCCAGCTGCAGCGGGTGGCCATCGCGGGCGCCATGGCGATGGAGCCCGCGCTCATGGTCTTCGACGAGGCGTCGGCCTTCCTGGACGTGCGCGGGAGATCGGCGCTCGCGCGCGTGCGGGGGCGCCTCGCCGACGTCTGTGCGCAGGTGTGGGTGAGCCACGCCCCCGAAGACGCCGAGGAGGCCGATCGGCTCGTCGTGCTCGAGCGGGGGCGCGTGGCCTTCGACGGGCCGCCGGCCGAGCTCCTCGCGGATGCCCCCCGCATGCGCTCGCTCGGCCTGGAGCCGCCGTTTCGCCTGCGGCTCTTCGAGGCCCTGCGCTCGCGGGGGTGGGAGCTCTGCCCGCCCGGGAGCGACGACGAGCTGGCGTGCTCGATCGCGCGCATTCTCGCAAAGGGGGGAGGGGTTTCGCGCCCCGTGCGGGCTTCGAGGGGTGCGAAGGCCTCGGCCCCATCGGGCGACGCCGCCGTCTTCGAGGCTCGCGACCTCGGGTTTTCCTACGGTGCCACGCCGGTCCTCGCGGGCATCGACCTGAGCGTCCGCCCGGGGGAGCTCGTGGCCGTGGTCGGCGCCACGGGCTCCGGCAAGTCGACGCTCGCGCGACTCCTCGCCGGCCTCGCCGAGCCGAGTACGGGCGTGCTTCGCTTTTGCGGGGCGGACCTCGCCACGCGCGCCGGTCGCCGGGCGGCGAGCGGGCGCATCGGCTTCGTCATGCAGCGCCCCGAGCGCCAGCTCTTCGCCGAGACGCTCGCCAAAGACGTGGCCTTCGGCCCGGAGAACCTCGGCCTTCCGGGAGTTGAGGTGGAGGCGCGCGTGGAGGGCGCGCTTGGGCGCCTCGGCATCGCCGAGCTCGCCGATCGCTCGCCCTTCGAGCTCTCGGGCGGTCAGCAGCGTCTCGCGGCCCTCGCGGGCGTGCTCGCCTTGGATCCGGAGGCGTGGATCCTCGACGAACCCACGGCCGGCCTCGACGCCGAGGCCGCGGCGCGCGTCGACGCGCTCATAACCGAGCTCGGAGCCGAGGGCCGTCCCGTCATCCTCATCACGCACGCCATGGAACGGGCCGCCGCGGCCGATCGCGTGGTCGTCCTCGCGGATGGGCGCGTGGGGCTCGCGGGTACGCCGGCCGAGGTCTTCTCCCACGCGCGCGAGCTCGAGGCCGCCGGGCTCGGGCTCCCGGCGCCGCTCGTCTTCGCCCGCAGGCTCCGCGAGCTCGGCGCGGACGTTGGCGATCCGCTCACCTTCGAGGCGCTCGTGGACGCGCTCGGGGAGGTGGGGTGCTCGTGAGCTCGACCTCCCGCATCGCCGCCGATCGCTCGCCGCTCGCCTCGCTCGACCCGAGGACCAAGATCCTCGGCGCCATCGCCCTCATGGCGATGAGCTTCTTCGTGGGAAACCTCGCCCAGGGCGCCCTCGCGCTCGCCATGGTCTTCTCGTTGCTCGGCCTCGGCGATCTTTCCGTGGGCCGCTTCTTTCGCTCGGTTGTGCCCATCGTCTTGCCGCTCATCGTCGTGGCGGCGCTCAACCTCGTCGTCACGCGAAGCGGTCCCGTGATCTGGAGCTGGGGGTTTCTCTCCGTCACGCTCGACGGGGCCGCCACGGCGCTCGCCTACGGCTTTCGCGTGACCCTCATCGTCTGCTTCGGCGCCACGCTCCTCGCCACGACGCCCGCCGGAGAGCTCGCCGATGCCTTCGCGCGCCTGCTATCGCCGCTTCGCAGGCTCGGCGCGCCGGTGGAGGAGTGGGCGCTCGTGTTCTCCCTCGCCCTGCGCTTCGTGCCGACGCTCGCGGGGGAGTTCCATGCGGTTCGCGAGGCCCAGGCCTCGCGCGGCGGCACCATCGCCCGCGGACGGGCGACGCAGCGCCTTCGCGCCCTCGTCGCCCTCGTGGTTCCGGTCTTCGCGGCGGCGCTTCGCCACGCCGACAACCTCTCGCTCGCCCTCGATTCGAGGGCCTGGGAAAGCGGCGGCGTGCGCACGCGCTGGCATCCGCTTCGCTTCACGGGACGGGACGCGGCCGCCTCGGCGGTGCTCGTCTTCTACGCGGTGATCCTCACGGCGCTGTCGTGAGGCCGAGGTGGTCGAAGGCGAGCGCGAGGCCGTCCTCGTCCACGTCGCCCGTCACGTAGTCGGCCGCGGCCTTGGTCTCGTCGTCGGCGTTTCCCATGGCCACGCTGAAGGCGCACACCTGAAACATCGGGATGTCGACGATGGCGTCGCCGAAGGCGATCGTGTCGGCCTGCGAGGCGCCGATGTAGGCGAGGAGCTTGCGGACCGAGAGGCCCTTGTCGATCTCCTTCACGCCGAGGTCGCCGAAGAGGGCCGTGTTCTCGTAGCCGCCCCAGAGGCCGACCTTGAGGTCGGGGAACGCCTCGATCGCGTCCAGATAGTCCTGGTAGCTCGAGAGGACGAAGCTGATCTTGTTCACCTCGTCGCGGAAGAGGTCCGCGCCGAAGATCATGGTGGGGAAGGCCTCGCGTACGCCGTAGCTCTCGTCCACGGGGCGATCCTTGCGCCGCATGTACTCGCGGATGGCGCCATCGCCCACGCCCTCGAACCGCTCGCTCGCGAAGAGGCCGTCGTTCGCCTCGAGGTAGAACTCGAGGCCGCGACCGTGGAGCCATTCGACGCATTCGCGCTCCTCCTCGGGCGTGAGCGACTGGTGGAAGACCTCGATGCCGTGGTCCTCCACGTAGCCGCCGTTCGCGCCGATGAGCCCGTCGAGGCCGATCTCCCAGATGTCGGGGTAGATCTCGGCCTTCGAGCGCCCGGTGCAGAGGTAGACGCGGTGGCCGAGCGCGCGGGCGGCGCGAATGGCCTCGATGGCGCTCTCGGGAACCACGTTGTGGGAGCCGGTGAGGGTGTTGTCCACGTCGACGAAGCAAACCTTGGGCATGGGCGTCTCCTAACGCTCGGTCAATCCGCTTTCGAGCAGGTCTTCGATGAAGCCGGCGGCGTAGGCGGAGAAGACCACCTCGCCGGCTTCCTGGGTGGCGTCGAGATCGATGGTGGCGAGGATCTGGAAGTCGTGGTCGCCGGCCTCGTCCGCGACGATCTGGCGAACCTTCCACCTGTGCGTGGCGAGCTCCGGGGCCTCGTCGAGCTCGAAGTGGGCCGCGGAGCGCGCGTCGGCGTCCGTGCCCACGAGCTCATGGGCATCGTAGTAGGCGTCGAGGAGCTCGCGCCAGCGCGCCCGACCGAAACCCATGGCGCCGTCGAGTTCCCCCAGGGCCTCGGCGTCGTCTGCCGCCATGGCGAGCACGCGCCTGAAGAGCGCGTTTCTCACCTGCACCTCGAGCCCGTGCCTATCGACGTGGAGGACGGCATCCGCCGCGGGCGGCGCCACCTCCTCCTCGCCGGCCGCCGCCCAGGCGTCCACGAGGGAGCTGTCCGTCGTGCGCACCACGTAGCCGAGCCACGCGATGATGTCGGCCAGGCGCTCGTCGACGTAGGCGTCGGGCACCGAGCGCGAGAGCAGGTGGTAGGCGTTGGAGAGGTAGCGAAGGAGGATGCCCTCGGCTCGGGCGATGCCGAGGGCGCCGATGTAGGCCCGAAAGCCCATGGCGCCCTCCACCATGGCCCTGAGCACGCTCTTCGGGCTCGGCTCGACGTCGCGCGCCCACGGCACGCGCACGCAGTAGATCTCGTAGGCGCTTCGGATGAGCTCCTCGAGCGGCTTCGGCCAGCTGATCTCGGCCACGCGCTCCTTGCGCTCGTCGACGTCGACACCCTCGGCGCGAAGCTCGGCCCAGGCGGCGTCGCGCGCCTTGCGCTCCTGGGCGCGAAGCACCTGGCGCGGGTCCTCGAGCACGGCCTCGGCGAGCGAGATCACGTCGAGGGCGTAGGTGGGGCTCTCGGGCTCGAGGAGGTCGAGCGCCGCGATGAAGAAGGGCGAGAGCGGTTCGTCCAAGGAGAAGTCCTCGGGCAGGTCGATGGTGAGCTCGTAGCGCTCGTCTCCGGCTTCGTCCTCGCTCGCCACGACGACGCCGGTGTCGATGAGGGTGAGGAGGATCTCGCGGGCGCGGGCTCGCTGCGTCTCCTTCGCCTCCTCGGAGATGGCGGCGCCGTCGATGAGCGCGAGGATCGATTCCCAGGCGTCTCCGCCGCGCGCCACGAGGGAGAGCACCATCGCGTGGGAGATCTGGAACTGCGCGACGAGCGTTTCCGGCGCCTTGGCCACGAGGTTCTCGAAGGTCTTCTCGCTCCAGCCGACGAAGCCCTTGGGCGGCTGCTTCTTACGCAGCTTGCGGGCCCTCTTCGGATCGCCGCCCGCCTTCTGCCGCTGGCGTTCGTTCTCGATCTCGTGCTCGGGCGCCTGGGCGATGACGACGCCCTCCACGTCGAATCCGGCGCGCCCGGCGCGCCCCGCGATCTGGTGGAACTCGCGGGCCGAGAGGCGGCGCACGCGCGTGCCGTCGAACTTGGAGAGCGCCGTGAGGAGCACGGTGTGGATGGGCACGTTGATGCCGACGCCGAGGGTGTCGGTGCCGCAGATGACCTCGAGGAGGCCCTGCTGGGCGAGGCGCTCCACGAGGAGCCGGTAGCGCGGCAGCATGCCCGCGTGGTGGACGCCGACGCCCGCCTGCAGGAGGCGCTGGAGGGTCTTCCCGAAGGGGGTGGTGAAGCGCGTGCCCTTCATGGCCTCGCGCACGCCGTCTCGCCGCTCCTTCCCCGCCACGCCGAAGCTCGCCAGGGCCTGGGCGCTCGCGAGCGCCGCGTCTTGGGAGAAATGCACGATGTAGAGGGGGCCCTCGTCGCGTTTGAGCGAGAGCTCCACCGCCGCCTCGAGGGGCTGCAGCGAGTAGCGGTAGGCGAGCGGCACCGGCCGCGGCGCGTCCTCGATGCGATCGACGGGTCGGCCGCCTCGCTCCTCGAGGGCCTCCGCGATGGCGCTCACGTCGCCGAGCGTGGCGCTCATGAGCAGGAACTGCGCATGCGGCATCTCGATGAGCGGCACCTGCCAGGCCCACCCGCGCTCGGGGTCGCCGTAGTAGTGGAACTCGTCCATGACCACGCAGTCGACGCCGCAGCCCTCGCCCTCGCGAAGCGCCCGGTTGGCGAGGATCTCCGCCGTGCAGCAGATGACGGGCGCATCGGCGTTGATGGAGGCGTCGCCGGTGAGCATGCCCACGTTGTCGCGGCCGAGGACGTCGACGAAGTCGAAGAACTTCTCCGAGACGAGTGCCTTGATGGGCGCGGTGTAGTAGCACGTGCGTCCGGTGGCGATGGCCATGAAGGCGAGCCCGAGGCCCACGAGGCTCTTCCCGCTGCCGGTGGGGGTGCCGAGGATCACGGAATCGCCCGCGGCGAGGTCCATGAGGGCGTCTTCCTGATGCGGCCAGAGCTCGAAGCCGCGCTCGAGGGTCCACTCGAGGTACGTCTCGAACGCCTCGTCGGGCACGAGGAGCTCCCCCTCGCCCGTCTTGGCCCAAGGGAGCTTGTAGCCGAGTGAGCCGTAGGCGAAGGCGTCGTCTGCGAGCTGCTCCGTGTGTTCCGCTTCATCCATGACGAAAGTCTACGCCCGGCAGGCCTCTCTGGCGCCTAGCCGCTTCCGCCGCCTGCCACACACTTTTTCTTTCGCACTCCACCTGTCGCGTAACCGCTTCCGCCGCCTGATGCTGTCGCGTAGGCGCTTGGGCCGTGTCACGTAGGCGCTTCTGCCTGTGTATGTGGCACGTAGGCCTTTCCGCCTGTGCTCGATTCAGCGAAATCGACCCGATTCGGGCGGCGCAAGCCTCTACGCGGCCGGTTTCGGGCGGCCGAAGGCGCTACGTGCCAGATTCCAACACGGCGTAAGGACCTACGTGCCATCAGCACAGGCACAAGGCTCTATGCGGCAGGAACGGCGGCATCGAGGAAGATGCGCGAGGGTTCGCTGGCGAGCGTCGGGCGCGGCGCGGCACCCTCAAACTGCCGCGCCGCCGCAGCCTCCGCGAGCACTCCCCATCCCTTCACAAGCCTGTTAAGGGGCGGAGCGACGGGCCGGCTCAGAACCACTTCTTGTGCTTGAAGAAGAGGATCTCGCCGACGACGACGGCGACGGAGATGGCGATCACGTAGTAGTACGAACCGTCCCAGTGGAGCACGGGCATGACGTCGAAGTTCATGCCGAACCAGCCGGTGATGAGCGTGAGCGGCATGAAGATCACGGTCACGACCGTGAGGATCGACATCACCTTGTTCTGTCGCACGTCGATCTTGCTCTGGAAGAGGCCGCGAAGCTGGAGGGCAAATTCTCGCAGCTCGAGGGTGTCGGCCGCCATGTGGCGCGAGGAGTCGGCGAGCACGCCGAAGAGCGCACGGTCGTCGGCGTTGAGGATCTGCGTGCGCGAGGTGGAGAGCGTCTGAGCCATGTCGGCGTATTGGCGGTAGAAGTTGTAGAGCTCTCCGAGGAGGCGGCGCTCGCGGGTGATGAAGAGGTCGAAGTCGTGCGGGATCTCCGTCACGTCCTCGCCCATGTGGTCTTCGAGGCGCTCGAGCCGCGTCTCCTCGTCCGAAAGGAACATGAGTCCGTCGTCCACGAGGAACTCGAGGATCTCGAAGAGCGCGGTGCCGCCGGTGTCCTTTCGAAAGCTCTGGTTCTTCACGTACTCGTTCACGAGCACGACGAACTCGGGATCGTCGGTGCCGAAGACGAGCCGCTCGGTGTCGAGGTAGAAGTGCGCCTCCACGTCGCGGTAGGCGCCAGGGAGGTGCGGCGCGAGCGCGTTCGGGGGAAACCCCAGCGTACCGGCCACGCAGGTTTGGAAGGCGTAGGCGCGGCAGTGGCCGACGGGCACGTCCTCGGGGTCGCGATTGCCGTCATCTGCGAGGTGCGCCGCGATGGGAGCGATGAGGGAGAACTCCGCCTCGGGCACGACGCTCACGTAGCAAAAGGTCGGCGCGACCTCGCTGCCGTCCGCGGCAAGGGGTGGCTCGAAGAGCGCGAGGAGATCGGCCGTGCGCTCGCTCGCCTCATCCGCTACCTCGGCCTTCATGGGCTCGAGCATGCGCGCCTCGTCGAGGCGAAACTCCCTCGGAAGGCCCTCCGCGCGTTCCTCGATCTCAGCTACCCACGCCGCGCGCGCCGCTTCCTCGTCCTTGGGATCCGCGTCCTTGATGCCTCGCCAGAAGTCGCCCTCGCGCTCGCTTGCCATAGAGATCTCGCTCGCCTAGGCGCCCGTGCGCGTGGCCGCGGCCTCGGCCTTCGCCTTCTCCCAGGCGATGAGGTCGAGGCTCTGCACGACGGCCTCGAGCATGTCGGGAGAGTTCGCGTAGACCGTGCCGTCGGGCATCGTGAGCTCGATGTCCTTCTCGTTGAGGTCGTAGGAATCGTCGTGGTTCATCTCCACGCCGCGCTGCCCGCGCACGACGCACCAGTTCGTGGCCTCGGTCGAGGCCAGCGGCACGATGCCGTCGTTGTCGCCGTCGAAGAAGTGGATGAAGAGGCTCCGCGGGTTCATCTGCTGGGCCTTCGACATGCGCGGCACGAAGGCGTAGCTGCGGTATTCGATGCCGGGGAGATCCGGGTTCTCGGCGATGAGCGTCTCGGCGGCCGTGGTGGTCGTTGTGTGGAGGAGTCCGAGGGCGTCGGGATCCTCGTCGCCCATCTTGCGCGCGTTCGAATCGATGACGGGAGCCACCACGCGGGAGAGGATGGGCCCGAGGTACATGAGGGCGTTCGACATGCGAAGCCCGTGGTAGGGCGTGCCGAGCGTGACGATGGAGGCCGTGTGGTCGCCGAGGTCGCGCACGTGGACGCAGTGGCGGATGTCGAGGCCGCCCTTGGAGTGGGCGATCATGTGGACCTTCTCGGCGCCGGTGCGCTCGAGCACCTCGTGGACGCTGTGGTAGAGCTGGAGCGAGTTGCGCTCGACGTCGCCCCAGGCGTCCTGGCAGCCGAAGAAGACCCGCGAGCCGCCCGCGCGCAGGCGCTCGGGAATGCGACCCCAGAGCGGCGAGCTGTCCAGCGAGTAGTCGCGCGCGTGCATGCCGTGGACGAGCAGCACCGGCAGGTGCGGCATCTCGGGGTCGAGGTGCACGAGGTGGGTCGTGCCGTCGGCCGCGAGGATGCGCACGCGCGTGGGCGCGCCCGAGGCAGCCTGGATGCCGGGGTCGCGCTCGGGGGCGCTCGTCTCTGTCCGCTCGTCGGTCATGCCCTCTCTATACCCGCAAACGCGCTCCGGCTCGCCGGGCGCGGCCGCTCGCGAAGGCGCGCGACGGGAGCGGGAAGCGGGTATAGAAAGCTGAAACCGCAGGACGGGAGCGGCTGTGACCACGGACACTTCGACAGATCGCTACGGCTACGTCGCCCACATGAATTGGCGATCGGTGGTCGTGCCCACCGGGATCGCCTGCCTCGTGGCGAGTTTCTCGGCCGCGAGCTTCCTCATGCTCGTGCCGGCCATGGAGACCTCGGATGCCCAGGTGCTCGCCACCGGGCTCGACCAGCTCGTGAAGGCGGAGAGCGATTCGGCTCTCGACCTCAACTTCGGCGACTCGCACATCCTCGCCTCGCTCGCCTTCGTGGCACTCGTGGCCATCGGGCTCATCATCCTCTCCTACGCCCGCAACGACCGCATCGCCTACATGGAGGCCTTCCCGCACATCAACCTCTCCTTCACAAAGGAGCAGATGGCTGAGAGCATCGCCGTGCGGAAGCGCTGCACCGCACTCGCCGTCCTCGTCTACCTCGTGGCGGCGGGGCTCTTCACCCTCTTCAAGCTGTTCGGGCTCTCGCACCTCGCCACCGGCTGCGCCTTCGCCCTCGGCGCCCTCGGTACGTGGGTGGTCGTCCACGGCGGCATGCGCGCCAAGCGCGAGGATCTCTTCGCCTACAACTTCGAGGCGCTGAAGCACTCCTCCTTCTACGAGCTGAACGCCGAGGCCAAGGCCCAGAACCGCGAGTGGATGCTCATGGCCAAGCGCCACTCGATGCTCGCCCAGAGCGTCGACAGCGTGATCCTCACCATCGGCGCGTTCGGCTCGCTCGCCCTCTACGCGCTGCCCTCGCTCGCCACGCCCTACTACTGGGTGGCCATCGCCGCATCCGGCGTCATCGCCATGCTGAACACGCACGCCGCCATGGAGAAGACGCGCCGGCTCTCCGTCATCGACGGCGACGTCTACCGCGTGGCCGAGAGCGCGAACGACGAGGCGCCAGAGCGCTCCGCCCCTTAGCAGGCTTGTGAAGGGATGGGGAGCATTCGCCGAGGCTGCTACCATGGGCTCCGTAGCCGTTTCGGCGAAGGGAGGACCATGGCCATCGAGCCCGAGGAGGTCCTCGAAGTCCTCGACATGGTCTTCGAGCAGAACCTCGACATCCGCACCATCACGCTCGGGGTTTCCCTCGAGGAGTGCGCCTCCCATTCGATGGCGAGGCTCTGCCGGCGCGTCTACGACCGCGTCTGCACCGCGGCCGAGCACCTCGTGGACGTGGCCGGCGCCATCGAGGCGGAATACGGCATCCCCATCGTGAACAAGCGCGTGGCCGTGACCCCCGTGGCCCTCATCGCCGCCGGCATCGCCGACGAGGATCTCTCGCCCGTGGCCATGGCCTTGGACGACGCTGCGGCCGCCGTGGGCGTCGATTACCTCGGCGGTTTCTCCGCGCTCGTGCCCAAGGGCATGGGCGAGGCCGATCGCCGCCTCATCGCCTCCATCCCCAGGGCGCTCGCCGAGACCAAGCGCGTCTGCTCCTCGGTGAACGTGGCCACGAGCCGCGCCGGCATCAACATGGACGCCGTGTTCGCCATGGCGAAGGCCGTGAGGGAGGTCGCCGAGCTCACGGCCGACGAGGATAGCGTCGGGGCCTCGAAGCTTGTGGTCTTCAGCAACATGGTGGAGGATTCGCCCTTCATGGCGGGCGCCATCCACGGCCCCGGCGAGGCCGACTGCGTCGTGAACGTCGGCGTCTCGGGCCCGGGCGTCATGGCCGCCTCCCTCGAACAGCTCTCGCCCGAGGCCGACCTCATGGCCGTGGCGGAGCGCATCAAGGAGACCGCCTTCAAGATCACCCGCGCGGGCGAGCTCGTGAGCCGCGAGGCAGCGCGCAGGCTCGGCGTGGCCAAGGGCATCGTCGACCTCTCGCTCGCCCCGACGCCGGCCGTAGGCGATTCGGTGGCGCGCGTGCTCGAGATCATGGGGGTCGGCCGGTGCGGCGGCCCCGGCACCACCTGTGCGCTGGCGCTCCTGAACGACGCGGTGAAGAAGGGCGGCGTGATGGCGTCGAGCTCCGTGGGCGGGCTCTCCGGCGCCTTCATCCCCGTCTCCGAGGACGCGGGCATGATCGCCGCCGCGAGGGACGGGGCGCTCACGCTCGAGAAACTCGAGGCCATGACGAGCGTCTGCTCCGTCGGCATCGACATGGTGGCCGTTCCCGGGGAGACGTCGGTGGAGGCGCTCGCCGGCCTCATCGCCGACGAGATGGCCATCGGCGTCATCAACAACAAGACGACGGCCGTGCGCGTGATCCCCGCCATCGGCAAGCGCGAGGGCGACGTCGTGCGCTACGGCGGGCTCTTCGGCGAGGCGCCGGTGATGGCGCTGAACGGCCACGCGGGCACCGTCTTCGCGCATCGCGGCGGGCGCTTCCCCGCGCCCCTGAACTCGCTTCGCAACTAGCTCCCGGGCGTTTCCATGGGGGATCGGCGAGCCAAACTCGGTCTCAATCGACCGTCGGGCGCCCACGCGGCGCCGGGCGGCGGCGGTGGCACCCGGTCGGGCTGGTTCGCCTCCGTCGTGGTCGCCGTCGTCGTGGTGGCGGCGATCCTGGTCGACGTGGGGCTTGCGAGCTGCGGGCGGCAGGCTCGTGTGAACGCTTGGGTGAGCGAGCGCTCCCAGGCGGCGGAGCGCGTGAACGCCGCCCTCGCGGCAGCTCACGAGAAGCGGGTCACCGAGCTCGAGGGAAAGCTCGCCGATGCGCAAGGGGCGCTCAACGCCGTCGTCGCCCAGATCGAGGGCGAGGGCTATGAGGTGGGCTATTACGTGGCCACGCTCGGAGGCGAGGAGCTCCTCTCGCTGAACCCCGACGAGGTCTTCTACGGAGCGAGCTCCATCAAGGGGCCCTACGTCCTCGCCACCTATCCCGATGGCGTGCCGTCCGATCTCACCGGGCTCGTCGAGGAGGCCATCCAATGGTCGGACAACGAGGCCTATTGGACGCTTCGCAACGTGAGCGGCTTCGACACCCTCTCCGCGCAGCTCGAATCCCTCGGCGTCGACGGGCTCACGGTCTACGACTCCTTCGTCCACCTCACGCCCCGGCAGCTCGCCGGGCTCTGGCTCGAGAACCGAGACGCGCTCCTCGGTTCGAAGGAGAGCGCGGCGTGGTTCCGCGCGCTCTTCGACGCGCCCTTGAACGCACCCATCTCGGAGCTCGAGGGTGAGAGCTGGTCGAAGGGCGGTTGGATCGAAACGTCTGAGCTCAACTGCACCGTGGACGCCGGGATCGTGCGGCGCGGCGAGAACGCCTACGTCATGGCCGCGATGATCAGCAAGGGCGAGGACACCGAGCTCCTCCGCACGCTCGTGCGCGCCATCGACGCCGCGGAGCAGGCCGTCTACGAGCTCGACGTGGAACGGGGCACCTGGCCCGCGGAGTGAGCGCGGGCCTTCGCGCTAGAACTCGCCGATGCGGCGCACCTCGGGCTCGAGCGTGACGCCGAAGGCATCCTCCACCTCGGCGATCACGAGATCGATGAGCGCCGACACGTCGGCCGCCGTGGCGCCACCGGTGTTGATGATGAAGCCCGCGTGCTTCTCGGAGACCTGGGCGCCGCCGATGCGCCGCCCCTTGAGGCCGGCGTCGGAGATGAGCTTTCCCGCGAAGTGGCCGGGCGGCCGCTTGAAGGTGGAACCGGCGCTCGGGAACTCGAGCGGCTGCTTGGAGACGCGCCGCTCCCAGAGATCGTCCATCTTCGCCCGGATGGCGCTCCGCTCTCCCGGCTCGAGGGCGAAGGTGGCGTCGAGGACGGTGAGGCCCTCGGTGCGCACGCGGCTTCGGCGATAGCCGAAGTCGAGCTCGGAGGCCGCCAGGTTCGCGAGGGAGCCGTCCGGCATGCGCACCCGCACGCTCTCGGTCACGTCCGCCATGCAGCCGTCGTAGGCGCCGGCGTTCATGAAGATCGCGCCGCCGACGCTTCCGGGGATGCCCGAGGCGAACTCGAGCCCGGTGAGGGAGGCGTCGGCCGCCGCCTCGGCGAGCGCCTTCAGGCTGAGGCCCGAGGAGGCGTGGATGCGCGTTCCGTCGATGACGAGATCCGAGAGTCGCTCGGTGGAGACGACGCAGCCGCGAACGCCCGCGTCGGAGACGAGGAGATCGGAGCCCTTGCCGAGGATGAAGGCGGGAACGCCTTCCGCGGCGTCGAGGACGGCGAGGAACTCGGCCTCGCTCGAGGGCTCCACGAAGAGGTCGGCGGGGCCTCCCACCTCGAAGCTCGTGTGGAGGGAGAGGGGCTCGTCGCGCCTCACCGCGCCGGGGCCGACGATGGCCTCGAGCTTCGCCCGCACGTCGCTCAGCTCCACGGCGTCCCTCCTCTCCGCGTCCTTCGTCCGCTCATGCGGCTCGCCCAGATTATGCCGCGCCCGCGCTCGCCTCCGCCCTCCGCGCGCTTCGGGCCGTCCGAGCGCGCGATGGGGCTCGGCTCCGATCAAGAGGGGTAGAGAGTTCAGCGTGCGGCACGCTCTTCGAGAAAGGCTCGCTATGACCACCATCGGCTGCCATCTTTCCGATCGCAACGGTTTCATGGGCATGGCCTACGAATCCACCGGCCTCCAGGCAAACACCTTCCAGTTCTTCACCAGGAATCCCCGCGGCGGCCGCGCCCGCACGTGGGATCAGGCCGATCTCGAGAAGTTCAAGGCCTATGCGCAGGAGAACGCCATGGGCCCGATCGTGGCCTATGCGCCCTACACGGCCGACCCCGCTTCGGGCGAGCTTCCCAAGGAGGACTTCGCGCGGCTCGTCTACTCCGAGGATCTCGCCCGGCTCGAGGAGCTCGGCCACCAGCTCTACGCGGCCCATCCCGGAAGCGCCATCCACGAGGATCGCGATGTGGCCATCGCCCACACGTGCGCAGCGCTGAACGAGGTGCTCACGAGGAGCCAGACCACGACCTTCCTCATCGTGAACATGCCCGGTGCCGGAAACGAGATCGGCGTCACCTTCGATGAGCTGGCGAGGCTCTTGGACGGCGTCTCGCTCGCCGACCACGTGGGGCTCTGCCTCGACGTCGTGGGACTCTGGGGCGCCGGCTACGACGTCGTGGGCGATCTCGGCGGCGTGCTCGACGAGCTCGACCGGAAGGTGGGGCTCGATCGCGTGAAGGCCGTGCACCTCGCCGATCCGCGCTACGACCTCGGCACGCACCACATGAACCACGAGCCGCTCGGCGAGGGCAAGATCGGCCTTGCCGGCCTGCTGGAGATCGCGAAGCGCCTCTCCGACAAGGTCCTCATCCTCGAGACGCCTCACGATGACGTGGGAGCCTACGGCGAGGCGATGCAGGCGTTGAGGGCGGCGCTCGGCTAGTTCGCGCCCGCTTCGAACGCGTCGCATCGGCGGGCCTACACTGGAGGCGGACATCGCCTCCGTGAGAAAGGTCTGCCATGGACTTCCTGGAACTCGCCTCCGCTCGCTATTCCTGCCGCCACTATCTGGACGCGTCCGTCGAGGACGAACTGCTCTCGAAGGTGCTCGAAGCCGGTCGCATCGCGCCGACGGCCAAGAACAATCAACCCCAGCGCGTGGTCGTCGTCCAGTCGAAGGAGGCGTTGGCTCGCCTCCACGAGGCAACGCCCATGGCGAGGAACGCCCCCGTGGTGCTCGCGGTCGGCTACGCGCCGAGCGAGGCCTCGGTCATCGCCATGGACTCCTACTATGACGGCACCTACTGCGCGGGCACCCAGGACGCCTCCATCGTGGCCACGTCCATGATGTACGAAGCCGCCGAGCTCGGCCTCGGCTCGCTTTGGATCCGCGGCTACGACACGGGCAAGGTCCGCGAGGCGCTCGATCTCGGCGACGACTTCGAGCTCGTGATGCTCCTCGCCATCGGGCATCCCGACGAGGAGTACGGCCCGTCGCCCATGCACGAGAGCCGCAAGGCCCTGGACGAGACGGTGATGTATCTCTAGCCGAGCCCTTCGCCTTCGCTTCGTTGCCGGTCGATGACGCGGCCCCGTGCGATCGTCTAAAGGCGCTCGCGCGGGGGAATCTCCTTGCCATGAGAAGGCGCGTTGATCCGGGAGGAGGACGCCATGAGGGAAAGGGCCATCGGCTTCGGCAGGACCTTGAAGGGGCTCGTCCTCATGTCCCGGGAAGTCTTCAAGATCTTCTTCGTGAGGGGCTGGACCAAGGCCTAGCTCGCCGTTCCCGCGCCGCTCTTCGGCGCGGGCTTCGTCCACCGCTTGAGTTTGAGCGAGTTGAGCACGACGCCCACCGATGAGGCGGCCATGGCGGCCGCCGAGACCTCCGGCGGGATGTTGATGGACGCCCAGGCGAGCACGCCCGCCGCGAGCGGAATCGCGATGACGTTGTAGACGAGCGCCCAGACGAGGTTCTGCTTGATGTTGCGCATCGTGGCGCGTGAGAGATCCATGGTCGCCGCCACGTCGGTGAGGTCGCTCGACATGATGACGACGTCGGCCGAGGCGATGGCCACCTGGGTGCCGGCGCCGACGGCGATGCCCACGTCGGCCGCGGCGAGCGCGGGCGCGTCGTTCACCCCGTCGCCCACCATGGCCACCTTCACGGGGTGCCCGTCGCCCTTGGGAAGCGGGGCGGGCTTCATGTCCATGCCGCCCATCGAGCCCATGTCCATGCCGCCCATCGAGCCCATGTCCATGCCGCCCATCGAGCCCATGCTCTGCATGTCCATCGGCTTCGT
>CANQFP010000011.1 GCA_947599965.1 uncultured Atopobiaceae bacterium
GTGCAGTAGGGCGGGAAGTTGTAGTGGTGGATGTAGCGCTTGCCATCGACGGGCTCGATGGTGTCGAGGCGCTGCCACTCGTTGAGCATGCCGAGGGTGCAGACGGAGAGCACCTGGGTCTGGCCGCGCTGGAAGAGGCCGGAGCCGTGCACGAGGGGAAGGTAGTCGCCCTTCACCATGAGCGGGCGGATCTCGGTGGCGCTGCGGCCGTCCACGCGCTCGCCGGTGTTCACCACCATGGCGCGCATGGCATGCTTCTCGAGGGCTTTGAGCTCGACGGAGAGCGCGCGATGCCACTCCTCGCGCTCCTCTTCGGAGAAGCTCTCGAGGATGGATTGCTTGAGCTCGGCCACCTTGGCCTGGCGCGAGAGCTTATCGGGATCGGCGAGGGCGGCCGCCATCTCGCCCTCGTGCGCGAAGACGCGCTCCTGCACCTCGGGCACCGGCTGGTCGAGCTCGTAGACCTTGGGCACGATGGGGCCGTTGGCCTCGCGCCACTTCTCGAAGAAGACCTCCTCCTCGTGGCAGAAGGCGGCGATGGCCTCCTGGCCGAAGGTCATGGCCTCGAGGATCTCCTCCTCGGAGACCTCATCGGCCGACGCCTCGACCATGGAGATGAAGTCCGCGGTGCCGGCGAGCTCGAGATCGAGATCGGAGTCGTCGCGCTCCTCGTAGGTGGGGTTCACGAGCCACTCGCCGCTCTCGCGATCGCGACCGATGCGCACGCAGGCGAGCGGGCCCTCGAAGGGGACGCCGCCGAGCGTGAGCGCGGACGAGGCGGCCATGACGCAGATGGTGTCGACGGGGTTCACCTGATCCGCCACGAGCGGCATGGCGACGACCTGCACCTCGTTGCGGAATCCCTGCGGGAAGGACGGACGCAGCGGACGGTCGATCATGCGGGCCGTGAGGGTTGCCTTCTCCGACGGGCGCGATTCGCGCTTGAGATAGCCGCCGGGGATGCGACCCACGGCGTACATCCGCTCGATGAAATCGACGGTGAGCGGGAAGAAGTCGAAATCCTTGCGTTCCTTGGAGACGACGGCCGTGACGATGACCTCGGAGTCTCCCTGACGGACCACGCAGGCGCCGGTCGCCTGCTTGGCGAGCTCCCCGGATGTGAGCGAGTAGGACTTGCCGTAGAGCTCGAATTCGTGCGTAACCTTTGACATGATTCCCTTTCCTCCACCGGACGGCCCTTCCGTCCGGCAACCTCTTCGGCGCGGGCCCTGGGACCCGAGCGCCTCGCGCCCCACCGTGGCGCGTTAGCGAAGGAGCGCCTCCTCGGCGCTCCCCCGGTACCTCTGAGATGAATTAGACGTTGTCGCGCAGGCCGAGCTTGGCGATGAGCGCGCGGTAGTCCTCGACGCTGCGGTTCTTGATGTAGACCAGAAGACGCCTGCGACGTCCGACGAGCATGAGCAGGCCGCGGCGGGTGTGATAGTCCTTCTTGTGGACCTTCATGTGCTCGGTGAGCTCGCGGATGCGATCGGTGAGGATCGCCACCTGGACCTCGGCCGAGCCGCTGTCGTGCTCGTTCTTGCCGAACTCCTTGATGAGCTCGGCCTTGCGTTCCTTCGAAATGGTCATGGTTCACCTTTCCTTGCGAGGAAGCCTCATGCGCCTCGGGCCGGGTGCGCCGTCAGGTGGAAACGAACGCCTAGGCTCGAGGTAACCAACCTGCGTAATCTAGCACAGCCTCCGCACCGACGCCACGGCCTGCGACTCCTTCACGAAAGGCCCTCGAAGAAGGCGAACGCCTTGGCGCTAACGTCGAGCTGGGAGCGAATCCAGAGTCCGGCCAGGCGCGTGAGCTCGCGGGCGTCCGCCGAGGAGACCGCGGCCGCGAGGAGCTCGTCGTAGCGGCAGAGGAGAAGCGCCCGCACCCACGACCTGCGATGCTCGCCCAGGAGCTCGGCGTCCGGGGCGTGCGGGGCGCACATCGAGCAGAGGACCCCGCCCGCGCTCGGGCTGAACCAATGGACGTCCTCTGACCCGCACCCCACGCAGCTCTCGAACTCGACCCTCCATCCGAGGATCGCGAGCAGCTTGAAGGCGAAGGCGGCGACGACGAGCTCGAGGTGGGGCAGGTCGCTCGCGCGCGAGATGGCAGCGAAGGTGCTCCTGGCGAGCGAGAAGACGATGGCGTCGGCCTCCCCTTCCGAGAGCGTGGCCACGAGGCACTCCGCCACGGCCGCGCAGGCGGCCATCGGTTCCAGGGTCTCCTCCACGGGAGGCGTGTCGTCGGTGAGGCGGGCGTCGGTGAGGATGGAGAGGGAGCGTCCGGGGGCGAGCAGCGCGTCAGCCGAGCGATAGAGCCTCGTCGCCCCTCCGAACCGCGATCCGGGCTTCCTCGCCCCCTTCGCGACGGCGCGCGCGAGCGAGCCGTCCTCGGCGAGGAAGGTGACGATGAGATCGGTCTCGCCCAGCTTCGTCGTGTCGAGCACGATCACCCGTGCTCTCGTGGCCGGGCCGCGAGCCACTACTCCTCCTCGAGGTCGTAGCCGAGCTCGCGCACCATCTCGGCGTCCTTTCGCCAGTGGCGGGAGACCTGCACGCGCAGGTCGAGGTAGATCCTCGCATCGAGGAGCGCCTCCAGGGCCCTCCTGGCCTTGGTGCCGATGGATCTGATCATGGAGCCGCCCGCGCCGATGAGGATCGCCTTTTGGGAGGAGCGCTCGACGTAGATGGTCGCGCGAATGGAGGCGTGAGCGTCCTTCGTCCAGCGAAGCTCGTCGCAGATGACGCCCGTCGCGTGCGGGATCTCGTCGTTCGTGGCCAGGAGCACCTGCTCGCGCACGAACTCCGCCACGAGCTCCTCGTCGGTGACGTCGGAATCCATGTCCGCGCCGAACCAGCGCGGGCCTTCGGGCAGATGCGAGATGCAGACGTCGATGAAGCCGTCGACGTTGAAGCCCTCGCGAGCGCTCACCACGAGCACGTCGTCGTAGGGCGCGAGCTCCTGTGCCGCCTCGATCTGCGCCGTCACCCGCTCGGGGGAGGCGATGTCCGCCTTCGTGATGAGCAGGAGCTTCACGGCAGGCGATCTGCCGACGTGCGCCGCCACCCATGCGTCGCCGCGCCCGACGTCGCGGGTGGCGTCGATGAGATGGGCCACGACGTCCACGTCGTCGAGTTCGGCGAGGGCCTGGCGGTTGAGCGCGTCGCCGAGGCTGTCCTTGGGCTTGTGGAGACCCGGCGTGTCCACGAGCACGAGCTGCGCGTCGCGGCGGTTGATGACGGCGCGCAGGCGCTTGCGCGTGGTTTGGGACACGGGGCTCGTGATCGCGAGGTGCGTGCCCACGCAGGCGTTCACCAAGGTCGACTTCCCCGCGTTGGGGCGCCCGACCAAGGCGCAGAAGCCGCTTCTGAAGGGCGTGGCCGCTTCGGCCGCGGGCCGCCGATCCTCGCCGGGCAGGTTCTCAGAGCTCAAGGGCGTCCTTTCGAAGTGCTCCTAGGGTGCGTCGGGCAGGCTCACGTCGCGGAAGGGCTCGTCGGCGAGATCGTCCTTCTGGAGATCGAGGTCGTCGAGCATGCGGTCGGCGAACTCGTCCACCTCGAGGTCCTCTTCCTCCGTCGCGGCCTCGTCCAGCGCGTCGTCGCGGGTCACGTCGTCGAGATCGTAGCGCTCGTCCTTCGCCGTCATGATGGCTCCTTTCCCATGGCTTGCCTTACGAGCGCATACCCAAAATCGCGGGAGGCTAGCGTGCGGAGCCGAGGAGCTCGATGAGCCTCGTCAAGAAGATCACGACGCCCATCACGCCGACGAGGCAGGAGAGCACCCAGACGGCTGCGGCCGCCACGTCCTTCGCCTTGCCGGCGAGCGGGTGGTATTCGGGTGAGACGAGGTCGACGATGGTCTCGATGGCGGTGTTGAAGAGCTCACCGGCGAAGACGGTGCCGATGCCGAGCAGCACGAGCGCCCACTCGACGGGGCTGATGGAGAGCACCGCGCCGCACACGATGGCGAAGACGGCCGCGGCGAACATGATCTTGAGGTTTCGCTCACCGCGCCAGGCGATGCGAAACCCCTGGATGGCGAAGCCGAAGCTCTGGCGAAGGCTCGGATGGTCGCGATCTGAGCCGGGGATCACGGGCGCTCCCCCTCCCCGTGCGGTGCGAGGGAGACGGCGCCGATGCGACCGTCGGTCGCCCGGGTCGTGAGCCGTGCCTGACGCTCCCCCATGGCGCGGGCCTCGGCATCCTCCTCATGGTCGTAGCCGAGGAGGTGCAGGAGGCCGTGGATGACGAGGAGCCGGGTCTCGTCCGCGGCGCTCACGCCGAAGCCCTCGGCTTGGCGCTCGATGAGCGGGGGATCGAGGATGAGGTCGCCCAGAAGGCAGGGCTCCCCCTCGCCACGGGGGCCTTCTCCCGGGCGCTCGAGTTCCACGGAAAGTACATCCGTGGGGGCGTCCACGCCGCGGAGCTCGGCGTTCAAGGCCGCCATCTCCTCGTCATCGACGACGGAGAGCGAAAGCTCGCAGGGCCCGTCGACGCCCTCGGATGCGAGCACGGCCTCGGCCAGCTCGGCGACTTCGGCGAGATCGATGGCCAACGGTGCCGTGCTTGCGAGGCGATGCGCGATCTCCACGCTCATGACGCGCGACCGTTCCGAGCCGCGGCATCGTAGGCGTCGACGATGCTCCCCACGAGGTCGTGCCGCACGATGTCGGCGCGATCGAGGTCCACGAACGAGATGCCGCGGATGGAGCCGAGGATCGCCCGCGCGCTGTCGAGGCCGTTCTTTCCGAGGAGGTCGCGCTGCGTGTTGTCGCCGGTGACGACGAAGGTGGAGCGGAAGCCGAGCCTCGTGAGGAACATCTTCATCTGCTCGGGCGTGGTGTTCTGGGCCTCGTCGAGGATGACGAAGGCGTCGTTCAACGTGCGCCCGCGCATGAACGCGAGCGGCGCGATCTCGATGACGCCGGAGGAGATGTAGTCGTTGGCCCGATCCCGCTCGCAGAGGTCGAAGAGGGCGTCGTAGAGCGGGCGGATGTAGGGGTCGAGCTTCTCGTCGAGCGTTCCCGGGAGAAATCCGAGCGATTCCCCGGCCTCCACGACGGGCCGGGTGAGCACGATGCGGCCCACCGAGCCGCGCGAGAGCGCCGCGAGGGCCATGGCCATGGCGAGATAGGTCTTGCCGGTGCCGGCCGGGCCGAGGGCGAAGGTGATGGTCGAGCTCCGCATGGCGCGCACATAGGCGAGCTGCCCCTCGGTGCGCGCGCCCACCGCACGGCCCCGCACCGTGAGGACGCGGGCCTCGTCGATTTCCGAGCCGCCCGCGCCCGGCGTCCTGAGCAGCGCGTCGACGTCCTGGGCCGAGGGCGTGCCCCCCTGCCCGACGATTCCCATGAGCGTGCCGAAGAGGCTCGCGAGGCGATTGGCCTCCTCGACGTCGCCGGTGATGGTGATGGACTGCCCGCGCACCGTGAGCGAGGCGGAGGTGGCGTCCTCGATGCGACGCAAGAGGGAATCGGCCGGGCCCATGAGCCGGGTGATGTCGATCGAATCCGGGATCGTGAGGCGTATCTGGCTAGATTCCATGCTCCTCCGAGGGCGCGGCCGAAGCGTCGCCTCCATCATAGGCTGAGATCGCGCCCTCGCGACAATCGAGGCTCTCGTCGGCCAGGAGCGATCGAGGGGTGGCGATGAGCACGCTCTGCCGGGCGTGGGCGTCGTCGACGACGGCGCGGACGTGGCCGCCGGTGAGACCCCGACCACGCTCCTCGACGACGATCCTCTGCTCCGTGCCGATGAGGCTCCCGGCGTAGGCGCGCTGAAGGGAGACGCTCAGCTCGAGGGCCCGTTCGGAGCGTTCCTTGACGATGCGCTCGGGCACGCGCGCGCCGAGCTTCGCGGCGACGGTCCCCGGCCGCGGAGAGAAGCGGAAGACGTGGAGCTTGGCCAGGGCCAGCTCCTCGGCGAAGGCGAGGGAACGCTCGAACTCCTCGTCCCCCTCCCCCGGAAAACCGCACATGAAATCCGCGACCACGGCCACGTGCGGCATGCGCTCCCGGGCCGCGAGCACGCGCTCGCGGTAGGATTCTGCGGAAATCCGGCGCCCCATGGCCCGAAGCGTCTCATCGCAGCCGCTTTGGAGCGGCAAGGCGAGATACTCGGCCACGCGTCCGCGTGCGGCTGCCATCACGCGGAAGAGCTCGTCGGAGGCATCCTCGGGCTCTATGGAGGAGAGGCGGATGCGCCGGATGGGCGTGTGCTCCAGAAGCGTCTCGACGAGCGCGGGAAGATCGAGCGAGCCGTCATGCCAGGCGCCGAGGTTGATGCCGCAGAGCACCACCTCGCTCACCCCCGAGGCCGCGATCTCCGATACGCGACGGCGCACCTCGGAGACGGGCATCGAGCGCGACGGTCCGCGCGCCTTCCAGACGATGCAGTACGCGCAGCGCCTGTCACACCCGTCTTGGATCTTCACGTTGGATCGGGCGCGAAGGCCCCGGCAAACGCTCGCGCATGAGACGGGCTCGAGGGCCGTTCCCTCCCCCGTCTCGGCGATGAGGGCGAGGGCGTCTTCCAACGATGAGGCCGTGCGGACCTTCTCGGAGATCCCGGTGAACTCGGATGCGAAGAGGCGCGCCGCGCATCCCCAGACGACCACCCGCTCCACACCCGCGCGACGCGCCCAGCGGCGAGCGGCTTTCCTGGATTTGGCCTCGGCCTCGGCCGTCACGCAGCAGCTGTTCACGATCACCACGGAGGCGTCATCCGGCGAGACGACGTCTGCGCCGCGGGCGGCGAGCGCCCGGATGAGCTCCTCGCCCTCGGAGCGGTTCACCCTGCATCCGAGGGTGACGAGGGCGACGGAGGGGCGGGAGGTCATGGGCGCGGCCAATGCTTGGCGCTCGGAGCTCGCCCCTCGGCAACCGCCTCCAGCTCGGGGGCGATGCGGCCTCCATGGGAGCGGCTCACCCGGGAGAGCGTCTCGCGCTCCTCGGAGGTGAGATCCGCGACAGGGTGCACCTCCACGATGCCGTAGAAGTCGCCGCGGCCGCCTCCGCGTCGGGGCATGCCACGGCCCTCCACGCGCAGCCGGGCCCCCTCGAGGGAACCCGCCTCCACATCCGCGAGAAACGATTCGCCTTCGAGAATGCCCTCCACCTCCACCGTGCAGCCGAGGATGGCCTCCAGGGCGTCCACATCGATGCGAGCCGCGAGGTCGTCTCCCCTGCGTACGAAGCGCGGGTCCTCGGCGACGGCGAACTCCACCACCAGATCCCCCGCGACCTCACCGCGCCAGCCGGCCTCGCCGAGCCCCGCCATGCGGAGCGTCTCGCCGTCTCGCACGCCGACGGGTACGTCGACGGTCACGACCTCGTGGGTGGGCACGCGACCCTGGCCCTCGCAGGTCTCGCAGGGATGCTCGACGACGGTGCCCGTGCCGTGGCAGACGTCGCAGGGGGCGCTCGTCTGCATGCGACCGAGGATGGTCTGCTGCACGATCGTGCGCATGCCGGATCCGCCGCACGCGGGGCAGGTATGCGGTGTTTCGCCATCCGCCGAGCCCGTTCCACCGCAATCGTCGCAGACGCCCAGCCGGTCGTAGGCGATGGTGCGCTCGGTGCCCGTCGCCGCCTCGGCGAGCGTGACGGCGATGCGCGCCGCCATGTCGCGACCGCGCCCGGAGCGCCGCTGCCTCGCACCTCCGCCGAAGAAGTCGCTGAAGAGATCGGACATGGAGCCGAAACCGCTGAACAGATCGTCCATGGAGCCGAATCCGCCCATGCCGTCGGCGTCGCCGAAGCGGTCGTAGTTCTGGCGCCGCCTGGGATCGGAGAGGACCGAGTAGGCCTCGTTCACCTCCTTGAACTTGGCCTCGGCATCCGGATCGTCGGAGACGTCGGGGTGGAGCTGACGCGCCTTCCTCAGGAAGGCGCGCTTGACGTCGGCGGCGGAGGCGTCCCTCTCGAGGCCGAGCGTCTCGTAGTAGTCGCGTGCCGGTGCGCTCACATCCATCTCCCCGAACGTTGGTTAAACCCGGGATCTAGGGCTCGAGAATGGCCTGGGCTCGCTCGGCCCCCGCGAGTACGGCGCCGATGACGAGGGGGTAATCCATGCGCGTGGGCCCCACGCAGGCCACGTAGCCCACACCGGAGAAGGCATGGTACCCCTTGGCGACGATGGAGAGCCCGCGCAGACGCTCATCCGCGTTCTCCGAGCCGATGGAGACCATGAGCCCGCCCTCATCGGCGAGCTCCATGGAGGAGAGCCCGAGATCGCTCTCCTCGAGCGCATCGGCCACCACGCGCACCACGTCGGGATCGTGGAACTCCGGCTGCGCGAGCAGGAAGGCCATGCCCGACGAGCTGCGCTCGGCCTCCCCCGCATCGACCGTGAGGGCGAGGACCGCCTCCACCACCTGCGTGGCGAGACGCTGCTCGGCGGCCGTGAGGGCGGCTCCCGGGGCGTCGGCGCGGATGGAGGCGCCGATCACGAGTTCCGAGGCGCACTCGACCACGCGCTCGAGGCTCGCCTTCGAGAGGCTCGAGAGGAGTGACCGCGAGGCGACGCGGCCGTCGTCCATCACGACCACGAGCATCACGCGACCCTCGGAGATGGGCGTGAGCGAGAGTCCGGCGACCTGCTCCGCTTGGGGCGCGGGCTCCGAGACCACGGAGAGGCAATGGGTGATCGCCGCGAGGACGCGCGCGAGGGAGCGCAGGTCGCGGGCGCTCGCGGCGTCCTCGGCGAGGCGCCGGCGCGCGAGGCGTCCGCGGGAGAGGCGATCGGCCACGACGGTGCGATAGCCGAGGTCGGTGGGGATGCGACCCGCCGAGACGTGGGGATGCGTGAGGTGGCCGGATCGCTCGAGGCCGGCGAGATCGGAGCGCACGGTGGCCGTCGAATAGGCGATGGCGTGGTGGTCGACGAGGGCCTTGGATCCCACGGGGGCGCAGGTTCCCACGTACTCATCGACGACGGCCTTCAAGATGGCCATGGCGCGTGCGGCGATCATGGGCTTCTACCAGCCGTAGTAGCCGTAGGGCCTGATCATCGTGCAGCTCATGAAGAGCACGAGGAAGATCGCCACCATGAGACCCTGGCTCATGCCGCCGATGATGGTCTGGCCCGCCTTGCGCCACCACCCCGAGGCCCTGTGGAGGACGCCCTCCGAGAGCACGAGGAAGATCCCGTAGATGGCGGGAACCGCGGCGACGATCATCACCGAGAACTCAAGCGGCGAGAAGCCCATGAAGAGCAGCCCGACGATGAGGATGATGAGGCCGAGGCCGATCGCGGAGAAGCCGTTGGCGCTCCTCCTCGAGAGTCGCTCCGCCGGAACGACGATTCGGCAGACGAAATCGCCGGTGCGCTCGTTGTTTGTCCCGGCGTTGCCCATGCCGGGGATGCGGATCTCCGAGCCGTCGTGGGCGTTGGCGGGGATGTCCACCTCCACCTCGGAACGCTCCATCACGCGGCCGGTGCCCGCGCACTTCGAGCAGGCTCCGGCCACGACGCGCCCCGTGCCCCGGCACTCGGGGCATTCCATGACCATGGTGCCGAACCCGAAACCGAAGCCGCCGAGGACGTCGTTCAAATCCACGTTGATGTGCCCCGAGCCGCCGCACGTGGGGCAGGTGTCGTAGGCGTGCTCCTCCACCGAGCCGCGACCGTCGCACACATCGCAGGGCACGTAGCGCTGGTAGGTGATGGTGCGGTGGCGAAACGACTTCGGATCGTCGCGATCGACCACGAGCTCGTAGATGACGTCGGCTCCGGCCTCGGGCTTATAGGCCCGACGCGAGGACCTGCGCGCCGCACCGCCGAAGGGAAACGGCCCGCCGAAGGGAGAGCCGGTGCCGGCCCACGGGTTGTGCGGCGCACCTTGCGGGGAGGACGTGCCGGTGTAGGGCACGCCCGCGCGCATGAGGTCGTAGCGACGCCGCTTCTCGTCGTCGGAGAGGACGGCGTAGGCCTCGGAGACCTCCTTGAAGCGCTCCTCGGCGTCAGGCGCCTTGTTCACGTCGGGATGGAGCACGCGGGCCTTCTTCTGGAAGGCCTTGCGGATCTCCTCCGTGGTGGCCGACGTCTCGACCCCGAGGATCGCGTAGTAGTCCTTGTCGGTCATCGAGGCCACAAGCCGCTGCCCTTTCGAATGCCCCCGTGTGCGCCCGCCCCGAACCGCGTTCGGGGCGCAATCCCAAAAGTGTACTTAATCTCGGCGGCGAGCCTCGACGATCAGGCGAGATTCACCGGCTCATCGGGTGCCAGCTCCCAGAGGGCGCCGAAGAGCTCGTTCGAGACGAGCCACGCCGATGCACTCGGGCGAAGGGAACCGTCTTGGTGCGCCTCGAGGAGCTCGAGATCGAGGAGACGCTCGACGGCCCTCTCGTAGGGCGAGCCGAGATGCTCGCGGGCCGAGGCGGAGAGCTCGGGGCCGATGCCCCTCGTCCTCCGCACGGCGAGCATGAGGTCCTCGGCGAGGGCGGCGCGTGCGCTCAAGCCCTCGACCTCGAACGCGAGCTCGCACGGCCCCTCGGCCCGGGCGATGGCGGCGGGAGGGCTCACGCACGTGAGGCGGAAGCGCTCGAGCGAGGCGGCGGCCTCGGGAAGGCTCGGGATGTGCTCGCGGAGACGCTCGTAGAGGGCGCGGGGAACCATAGATGCGGCACCCGTGCCGAGCCCGAGGTAGGGCGTCCCCGTCCAGTAGCCGATGTTGTGGGCGCTCTGCGCCTGGCGGCGCGCGAAGCTCGCGATCTCATAGCGATGGAAGCCGTGCTCCTCGAGGGTGCGCGCCGCCTCCTCGAGCTCGTCTGCCACGGCGTCCTCGTCGGGAAGCACGAGCTTGCCTTGCGAGACGGCCCTGCCGAGGGCGGTCCCCCCGTGCACCTCCAGGGGATAGACGCTCACGTGCGTGGCTCCCGCGGCGATGACGCACTCGATGTGACGCGCCAGGGCACCGCCCTCCTCCCCCGGAAGGCCCGCCATGAGGTCGGCGGCGGGCGCGAGCCCCGCGCGCGAGGCGCCCTGGATCGCCCCGAGCGCCTGCTCGGCGGTGTGGAGACGCCCGATGAGAGCGAGCACGCCGTCGTCGAGGGATTGCACGCCGAGGCTCACGCGCGTGGCACCGGCCGCGTGGACGGCTCGAAGCAGCTCGGCTGTGGCGCTCTCGGGGTTGGCCTCGACGGTGAGCTCCTCCGGGGGAGCGTCGCCTGTGGACGCGACGCGCGCGACGAGTTCGGTCAGAGATTGCCCGAGCACGCTCGGCGTGCCGCCGCCGATGTAGGCCGTTTCGAGATGCCCGAGGAAGCCGAGCTCGGAAAGCCCGCCCAGAAGCCGCTCGAGACCTGCCTCGTAGGCCGCGGGCGTCGTCTCCGCCCTCGAGATCGCCCAGCTCGTGAAATCGCAGTACGCGCACCGTGCGCGGCAGAAGGGCACGTGCAGGTAGAGCTCCGAGATCCCTGCTCGAGGAGAGGTGCTCACAGGCTCCAGGACCCCTCGGCCTCGATCTGCCCCGGATCCTCGGCTGAAGCCGCCCGGCATCGCAGGGTCTCGATGACCTCGAGGAAGTCGTCGAGGGTCACGGCGGCCATGATCCGGCGCCTCGACGCCGCGGCGCCCGGAAGGCCCCTCACGTAGTGGCAGGCGATCTGGCGCCCCTTGAGCACGTGCTCCCCGGTGAGGCCGAGAAGCCTCAGGTGAAGCTCGAGGGCGCCCAGGCGCTCGTCGACTCCGTGGACGGGCACGCGCTCGCCATGGAGGAGGCGCAGGGCATCGGAGAAGATCCAGGGGTTCCCGTAGCTTCCCCGCGCCACGAGCACGCCCGCGAGGTCGGGGCAGCGCGCGAGCTCCACGCACCGCTCGGCACTTCGCACGTCCCCCGATGCGAGCACCGGGAGCGAGGAGCCTCGCGCCACCTCCCGCACCGCCTCGTCGTCGGAGGCACCCGCGTAGCCCTGGCTTCCGTAGCGTCCGTGGATGGAGACGGCGGCCGCTCCGGCCAGGGCGATCGCATGGGCGACGTCGGCCGCACTCGGGGCGTAGGGAGAGCGGCCGAGGCGGATCTTCGCGGTCACGGGAACGGGGAGCCCCGCGCGATCCAGCCCGCGGCGGCAGGCGGCGATGATGCGGTGGGCGCGCAGGGGATCGTCCATGAGGGCGACGCCCTCGCCCTTGCGAACCACCTTGGGCACGGGGCAGGCCATGTTCACGTCGAGGAAGAGGAGTTTCGCCCCCAGGCGTTCCGCCACGCGCTCGGCCGCCTCCTCGAAGAGATGCGGATCGGATCCGAAGAGCTGCACCGCGAGGGCGTCCTCGGCGGGATCGGGACGCACGAGATCCCAGGTCTTCTCCGAGCCGTAGTGCAGGCCCGCGGCCGACACCATCTCGCTCACCGCGCACGCCGCGCCTCCCGCCCGCGCCATGAGCCGCCACGCGCGATCGGAGACACCCGCCATGGGAGCCATGAGGAAGGGATTTGCCGCGAGGCGCTCGCGAACGTCTCCCGTGCGCGGCCACGGCCGAAGCGGCCACGAGAGCCCCGCGGAGCTCGCGCGCTCCTCGAGGAGCCGGATGGCGTCGCTCACTCCCCCACCTTCAAGATGGCCATGAAGGCCTCCTGCGGCACGTCCACCTTGCCGATGGACTTCATGCGCTTCTTGCCCTCGCGCTGCTTTTCCAGGAGCTTGCGTTTGCGGGAGATGTCGCCGCCGTAGCACTTGGCGAGCACGTCCTTGCGCCTCGCCTTCACGTTCGTGCGCGCCACGACGCGGCTTCCCACGACGGCTTGGATCGGCACCTCGAAGAGCTGCCTCGGGATGATCTCCTTCAGCTTCACCGCGAGATCGTGGCCCATGGTCTGCGCGCGTTCCCTTGGCACGATGAAGGAGAGGGCGTCCACCGGATCGCCTGCCAGGAGGATGTCGAGCTTCACGAGGTCGGCCTCCCGGTAGCCGGCGACGTCGTAGTCGAGCGATGCGTAGCCCTTCGTGCGGCTCTTCAGCTGGTCGAAGTAGTCGAGGATGAGCTCCGAGAGGGGCACCTTCCAGTGCATCTCCACGGAGCGCTCGGAGAGGTAGACCATGTTCTCGAAGACACCGCGGTGCTCGGTGGTGAGCTCCATCACGGCGCCCACGTAGTCGGGCGGCACGATGACCGTCGCCTGGAGGATGGGCTCCTCGATGAAGGCGATGGACGAGGGATCGGGCAGATCCTTCGGGCTCTTCACCTCGAGCACCGTGCCCTTGGTGGTGTGCACGTGGTAGTCCACGGAGGGAGCCGTGGCAACGAGGTCGAGGTCGAACTCCCGCTCGAGACGCTCCTTCACGACCTCCATGTGGAGGAGCCCGAGGAAGCCGACGCGAAAGCCGAATCCGAGGGCCACGGAGGTCTCCGGCTCGAAGGAAATGGACGGATCGTTCAGCGTGAGGCGCTCGAGGGCGTCGCGCAGGGCCTCGAAGTCGTTGGTGTCAACGGGGAAGAGGCCGCAGAAGACCATGGGCTTGGCCTCGCGATACCCGCTGAGCGGCACGGGCACGCCGCCCTCGCGGTTCGTGATGGTGTCGCCCGCGTGGACGAGCGCCGCGTCCTTGAGGCCGGTCACGAGGAAGCCGACCTCGCCCGCTCCCAGGCGCTTGGTAGGCACCTCGCGCGGCTGGCGAAAGCCGAGTTCCTCGGCATCGAAGGGCGCCCCCGAGGCCATGAGCCGCAGGGGATCGTGGAGGGAGATCGAACCCTCCATGACCCGCACGATGGCGACGACGCCGCGATAGGCGTCGAACCAGGAATCGACGACGAGCGCCGCGAGCGGCGCGTCATCGGATCCCCCCGGCGGCGGGATGAGGGCCACGATGGCCTCGAGGAGGTCGTGGATGCCCTCGCCGGTCTTTCCGCTCACGAGCACGGCGTCGTCGGCCGCGAGGGCGAGCACGTCCTCGATCTCGGCCTTCACGCGCTCGGGCTCCGCGCTCGGGAGGTCGATCTTATTGATGGCGACGACGATCTCGAGGTTCGCGTTCATGGCGAGGAGCGCGTTCGAGACCGTTTGCGCCTCCACGCCCTGCGTGGCGTCCACGACGAGCACCGCGCCCTCGCAAGCCGCGAGCGAGCGCGACACCTCGTAGGAGAAGTCGACGTGGCCGGGGGTGTCGATGAGGTTCAGCGCGTAGGTCTCGCCGTCATCCGCCTCGTAGAAGAGCCGCACGGCGTTCGATTTGATGGTGATCCCACGCTCGCGCTCGATGTCCATGGTGTCGAGCACCTGGGAGGTCATCTCGCGATCCTCGATCGTGTGCGTGGCCTCGAGGATGCGATCGGAGATGGTGGACTTGCCATGGTCGATATGCGCCACCACCGAGAAGTTGCGGATGCGCTCCCTCGGAATTCGGATGCTCTGTGCTGCGGATGCTGGCATGGCCCGAATGATAGCGGTATCCCCCATGCGTGGTACAATGCGCAGACTGTCGGCATCGATCACGGAATCACGGGCTCTCTCAGCCTGTCGGAAAGGTTCATTCGTGGCAAACATCAAGTCCCAGAAGAAGCGCATCAAGACCGCTGAGAAGGCTCGCATGCGCAATCGCGCCGTGCGTTCCTCGCTGAAGACCGCCATCAAGAAGGTCCACGTGGCCGTCGAGGAGGGAAACGCCGCCGAGGCGCAGACCCTCGCCAACCAGGCGTGCCGCCTGCTCGACAAGGCCGCGTCCAAGGGCATCATTCACAAGAACCAGGCCGCCCAGCGCAAGAGCGGCGTGCAGAAGCTCGTGAACACGCTCTCCTAACGCCTCACCACTCGTCATCGAGCGCGGGAGGTCCCGGTGGTGCCGGGGTCTCCCGTTTTTCGTGCGGACGAGCGGGCTCGAGGCCGGGAAGCGGCCACGCTAGGCGCAGATGGAGCAGATCCAGCGCACGAGCTCGCTCTTCTCGTTCGCCGAGCCTTTGAGGGCGTTCTCGACGTCGAGCGCGCCGGCGAGCGCCGACACGAGCTCGGCGCGGGAGAAGCGACGGCTTGCGCGCCAGGGCGCGCGATGACGCCAGGCGTTGGCGGGGGTCTTCTCCTGGGGACGCTCGCCGAAGCGCTCCGCCAGCATCTCCTCCCCGCGCTGCTCGCCCCAGCCCTCGGCCTCGAGCTCCTTGGCGACGAGGGCCTCGCGGAGATAGCGCGTGATCCAGATGTGGTAGCCGATGAGGCTCCCGTCATCGCTTTCGGCGATGAACTCGAGCGCCTTCCGACCGTTCCTCGAGATCACCGCATCGGCGACGACCCACGGTGCCACGGATTCCGTGCGCGCGACGGAGGATCGGATGAGGCCCTCGGTGACGTGGCTCAGCTCGGGATCCTGCTCGCGCAGGGTGCGCAGGGCGCGGGAGAGAAGCGCCGGGTTCGCGCCGACGCGGTCTATGAGCTCCGCCTGGGCCAGCGGTTCCATGTGAAGCCCGAGCTCGGAGGCCATGCGCTGCACCTGGCTTCCCACGTCTTTGCCCTTCGGGGCATCGCAGCGGATGATCGCCGCCTTGCCGAGGGCCGCGATCGCCTTGTAGAGCTTCGATCGGGCGTCGAGCTTGTCGGCCACGAGCAGAAGCGACGCATCGGGGTTCGGGTTGGCGAGATAGGCCACGAGGTCGCCCCTGATGGACGCGGGGAGTTCCTGGGCGTCCCGCACGATGACGAGGCGCTGGCCCCGCCCCATGGGAAGCTGGTTCAGAGAGGCGATGAGACGCGCGGAATCCTCTTCCTCCATCGAGGAGGTGGCGGTGAGCTCGTCGAGGTCGAAGAATGCCGCCGGACCGTCGAGGCGGTCCTTGAAGCGGGTGATCGTGCGATCGCGTTTCAAGGTGTCGGTACCCAGGGCCGCGTACGCGGCGAGAAGGCGCAAGGGTCCGGCCATGCTCACCCCTTCCTCGGCTCGATCGTCCTCTCCAGTCTAGCCGACCGATCGTTCAGGGCGAGGATGCGCACGAGACGCGCGGACCCCGCTGCCCCGGGCTCACGCTCACATCTCCCACGTCCTTGGTGCAGAGGAAGAGCGTGCCCGCGGATTCGAGTGCCTCCACGCACTCGTCGGTGGGATGGCCGTAGCGATTGCCCTCGCCCGCCGAGGCCACGGCGACCTCCGCCGCGCACGTGCGCGCGAGCTCCTCGTCGATGGACGCGGCGGATCCGTGATGGCCGACCTTCAGGAGATCCAGATCGCCCAGTTCGCCGCGCTCATCCAAGGCGTGGAGCACATCGCCTTCGGCGTCGCCCGTGAGAAGCGCCCGGAACGTGCTCGTTCCCTCATCTCGCGTGAGCTCGAGGACGAGTGATTCGTCGTTCTCGTCGCCGTCCTCGGGTTCCTCGGGCCAGAGCATGGTGAGCGTGAAGCCGCCCACGGACATCCTGTCGCCCACGGAAAGCTCCTCGACCGGCGAGCCGAGGGCGAGCACGGCCGCCCTGGTCTCGTCTCCGAGCGCCTCGAGCTGGCCCTCGGGAACGACGAGCGAGCCCACGCGCACGCGTCCCACCAAGGACGGCACGCCTCCAGAATGGTCATCGTGCTGGTGCGTGAGGATGACGGCGTCGAGGGAGAGGACGCCTTGGCGCTCGAGCGCCTCCGCCACCTCCTCGCCCGGCCCGGTGTCCACGAGCACGGCATGGGCTCCGTCTTGCACGAGGATGGCGTCTCCTTGGCCTACGTCGAGGATGACGATGCGCGGGCCGAGGAGAAACGGCCGTGTGAGGAGCGCGCATGCGAGCGTCGCCGCACCCAGGCCGCCGAGGAGCACGACGGAGCCGAGCGAGGTCTCGGGCCACCAAAGCCAAAATCCGAAGACGAGCATCCAGGGAAGGACCGTCGCCCACGGCTCGCCCACGGAGAGGGTGGCCTCGACGAAGGGCGCCTCCGAGAACGCTCGGATGACGATGAGGAGGCAATCGGCGAGGCGAGCCGCCACCTCCACGAGGCACGGCCCCACGCCGGGGATCCAGCCGAGGAAGACGGATCCGAGCGCGAGCGCGAGAAACGCCTCGAAGGGAAGGACGAGCACGATCGACGCGAGCGGGGCCATGAGGGAGACGGCGCCGAAGGCAGCTGCGACGAGCGGGGCCGAGACCGTCGTGCAGAGCACCGCCAGCGCGGCCTGCGTGAGGATCGCCTCCCGAAACGCCGAGAGGGAGCGTCTGAGGAGCTTCCGGAGGGCGATGGCAGAGCGCTCGCCCAAGGCGAGCGTCCGCCTGATCCAGGGAGCTACGAGCGCGATGGCGGCCACGCAGAGCACGGAGAGGCAAAACCCGATGTCCCCCGCCGCCGTCGGCGCCATGAGCAGCATGGCGATTCCCGCGATCCCGAGCGCGTTCAGCGACCAGGCCCTGCGTCCGGCGAGGAGCGCGCATTGCGAGGCGCCGACCATGGCAAAGGAGCGCATCGCCGAGGTCGGGGCATCCGCAAGCGCCACGTAGACGAGGCCGACGGCGAGGAGGCAGGCCACGCGAGCGCCGAGCGTCCAACGAACTCGCGTGAGGATCGCGCCCGCTCCGGCAAGGACGAGGGAAACGTGGAGCCCCGAAACGGCCACGAGATGCGAAAGTCCGACGGCGCTGAAGAGATCGTCGATTCCGAAGAGCCCGATCCCCTCCTTGTAGCCGAGGGAGGCCGCCGCAACGAGCGCCCGCCCTTCGCTCGCCGTCGGGTCGACGGCCTCGAGCAGGCGGTTCCGGGCTGCGTTGACGAGTGCTTGGAGGCCGCTCGGTTGATCGACCCCGAGGATGGAGACGACGGACGCCGTTCCCGTGATGCCCTGCATCTGTGAGCTCAGGCTCCATTCGTCCGCCGCGGGTGGTTTGAATCTGCCCACCGCGCGGAGTCGCTCGCCCCTCTCGAGGGGATCCTGCGACGAGATCCAGACCTTGCCGGCCCGAACTCCGTCGATCGCGACGTCGGCCGCTGACCACCATCCGCGCTCGGTGGGGCTCGACTGTCTGGAGATCGTGAGTTCCCAACCCGATACCGCCGTGTTGGAGAGGCTCGCGAGCGACGACGCCATGCGCTCGATTTCCGCGCGGCCGAGGGCGAGCCCCAGAAGGCAGCACTCCACGACCGCGATGAGGAGCACGGTTCTTCGCATCGCGCTCGAACGCGACGGTCGGCTGCGACGGCGCCGATGACAGAGGAGAAAGCCGCCCGCGCAGAAGCCGAGGATCGCCGCGATCCGCCAGAAGCCGGCTTCCTCGAAGAAGGTGCGCGGGGCCTCGAGCGGCGAGCGGAGGACGAGGCGAAGCGTGATGAGGAGGACGGCGAGAGACACGAGCGAGATGGGGCACGTGGGGCGAGCGTCGCGCGCACGCTCAGACACAGATGAGGTCCTTCAACGAGGCGAACTTCTTCTCCCCGATGCCCGACACGCGCATGAGATCCTCGGGGCTCGAGAACGGTCCGCCGCTCTCCCGCTCGGCGATGATCTTCTGTGCCGTGGCCTCCCCGACGCCGGGAAGCTCGCAGAGCTCCTCGGCGCTCGCCCGATTGATGTCGATGAGGCCCTCTGAGTTCGAGGTCGCGGAGCCGCCGGATGCCGTGCCGGTCGGAGAGCCGGCGGATGCCTCGGGCACCTCACCCTGGGCGGGAATGTGGACCTTTTCGGCGTCTCGCACCTGAGCCGCCAGGTTCACCGAGGTGAGATCGGCCTCGCCCGTGAGGCCGCCCGCCGCCTCCACGGCGTCCGTGACGCGAATATCCTCGCCGGAGAGCTCGTAGACCCCGGGGTTGGCGACCGCACCATCGACGTGGATGCGCGCGATCGCGGGAGCCTCCTCGGAGGCGCTCGACGTCATCTCATCCTCCGAGCTCAGCTGTGAGCTCGTCGATGAGGTTGCCTCATCGCGCTCCCCGGATGTCGACTGCACGTCCCCATCGAGACCCAGCCGCTCGATTTCCACCGCCGGTTCGCTCGTCGTAGCCGCGAACGCGATGGCCGCGCCTCCGCAGAGCGCGCACCCGAGGATGAGCGCCGCGTTCTTCACGACAAGCTGTCTCAGTCGCCGCGTGAGCGATGGGGATCTGTAGGGGCTTCTCGCCATGGCCCACCTCCGAAGCCATGGTCGCCCGCGCGAGTGCGGGCAGCGCGAATCCGCGAAAAGACGGTGACGTCGAGGTGACCGGGGGCCGACCACGCGCAAACCAAGCGGACCGTTCCCCAAGCTCGAAGGGGGTGGATCAGCGCACTCGGAGAACGCCCTCGAGAACGACGCGCCGTTTAGGCGTCACGGGATCTCCATGTTGCCGGCGCGAGGCTCCCATGGTGCTCCGCCAACCCACGCGGGGGTTTATAGCTCGGGCAACCCTCGACGTCGACGTACTCGAGCCCCGCCAGGGCCTCGTCGATGAGCGTTTCGGGCTCGAGTGCATCCCATGCGCGACGCACGGTCTCCAAGCGCGCATGGGTTTCGGGGCGGCGCGGCATGAAGAGCGTGCAGCAGTCCGGCGCCTTCTCGCTGGAGATGTCGTAGGTGCCGATCTGCCGTGCCCGCTCGATGATCTCCACCTTGTCGGAGCCGATGAGGGGCCGTAGCACGGGCAACGTTCGCACCGCGTCGTTGGTGGCCCGAATGTTGTCGAGCGTCTGGGACGCCACCTGCCCGAGCGATTCGCCCGTCACGAGGGCCTTCGCCCCCTCGATTTCGGCGATGCGCTCGGCGATGGCGAGCATGGCCCGGCGATAGAGGATGACGCGCAGATCGGGTGGCCCCTCCAGGGCCATCGTGCGTTGGACCTCACCGAAGGGAACGACGTAGAGGCGCCCCGCCAACCCGTAGGGCTTGAGCGCGGCGAGGATGTCCTGGCAGAGCCACTCGCTCTCGTCGCTCGTGACGGGACGACCGGAGAAGTGCACCGGGCAGACGCAGGCGCCACGACGCCCGACCATCCAGCTCGCGACCGGGGAATCGAAGCCGCTCGAGAGAAGCGAGACCACCTTGCCCGCCGTGCCCACGGGAAGACCGCCCGCGCCGCGACGTCCGGCGCCGTAGACGTAGGCCTCTCCGCCGACCACGTTCACCGTGATGGTGACGTCGGGGTCGTGCATTCGGACCTTCTTCTCGGGGAAGGCGGCGCAGAGCGCCGCTCCGACGCTGCGGTTGATGTCGAGGGTGTGGCCCGCGTAATCGGTGTTCGACTTCTTGCCGTGCACCTTGAACGTGGTGAAGGGCTCCGACGCGGCGAGCGCCTGCACGGCGGCCTCGGCGAACGCCTCGTCGCTTCGAGCGCATCTCCACGCCACGGCCACCCGCGCCACGCCCGGCACGAGAGCCGCGCGCTCGGCCACGGCCTGGGCGTCGTCCTCACGGGCGGGTACGCACAAGATGCGACCCTGGAAGCGCTCGAGCCGATTGAGCTCGAACGTCTCCAGGGCACATCGGAGGTTCTTCAAGAGGGCGTCTTCGAACCGACGCCGGTTCTTCCCCTTGAGGGCTATCTCGTGATAGGAGACGAGGCAGACCTTGGAGGTCATCGGCTAATCGTTCTGATCGCCGTTGGCAAGTTCGGCGTCGAAATCGCCCTTGTCGTAGGAGAGGGTGCCGTCACCGATCTCCTTCATGGCGATCGAAATCGGGTCCTCGCCGCTGATGATGGTGGTCACGTCCTCGAACCCTTGGGCGTCGGCCACGCGCAGACGCTGCCCGTGCAGCATGTTGTTGATGTCGGCGGCGCGCTTGGACGCGATGGAGCAGAGCAGAAACGGATTCTCCTCCGTCTTGGCGAGCAGGTCGTCGATATCGGGGGTCGTGATGTCCATGAAACCTACCTTCAACTTCGGGCCATGCAACGGGCGAGCTCGTCGGCCGCACCGTCGGCGTCATCGTTCACGATGCGCACGTCGTAGAGAGGAGCCATCTCCAGCTCGCCCTTCGCGGCGGCGAGACGCCGTTCGATCTGCTCGAGGGTCTCGGTTCCCCTGCCCTTGAGCCTTCGCTCGAGTTCCGCCATGGAAGGCGGCTCGATGAAGACGAGCAACGCGTCCGGGCGCTTCTCGCGCACCGCGATGCCGCCTTGGACGTCGATCTCGAGGATGATCGGATGGCCCTCGGCCAGGGCGTCGTCCACCTGCTTCTCCGGTGTGCCGTAGCACGCTCCGTGCACCCGTGCCCATTCGAGCATGGAACCAGAAGAGACGAGACCCCGAAAGGTCTCGTCGTCTACGAAGTGATAGTCGACGCCGTCCGTTTCACCCGCGCGCGGGGCCCTCGTGGTGCAGGAAACGCTGTGCACCACCTCGGGATGAGCGGCGATGACCTTGGAAACGAGCGTTCCCTTGCCAACCCCGCTCGGCCCCGACACGACGACGAGGCGAGCCGGAAGCGGCACTACTTGGTGAGGAGTTCGACGAGGTGCTCGCGCTGGCGCTCGCCGAGACCCTGGACGCGACGCTTGGCGGAGATGCCGAGCTCGTCCATCACCTTGGCGGCCTTGGCCTTGCCGTAGCCGGGGAGGGACTCGATGAGAGCGCGAACCGGCATGCGCTGGGCAGCGGGATCGTCGGACTCGAGGACCTCCTCGAGGGAAACCTTCCCCTCCTTGATCTTCTCCCGAAGTTCAGCGCGAGCATGACGAGCGGCCGCAGCCTTCTTGAGATTCTCCGCGCGCTGTTCCTCGGAGAGCTTGGGAAGTGGCATTGTTTCTCCTCACGTTTGGTGGAACGGGCATACGAGCCCCGCCCGGAGGGCAAAGTCGTTTGCTTGCCCCGCTACTTTGGCATTCTGTCTCGCCTTATGCAAGCTTTCTCGAGCCCGGAGTATCGCTTTTCAAGCCCTGCGCGCAGAGCGGGCACGCATCGGGTTCCCATGATTCGATCTCGAGGCCGAGGAGCGGGAAGAAGGGCGCGTCGAAGAGGCGATCGGTCTTGCGATCGATGAGGGATACGACGCCGATGACCTCGGCTCCCGCGGATTCGACGAGGTCCTGGACCTCCTTGACGCTCCCGCCGGTGGTGACGACGTCCTCGGCGATGACCACGCGATCGACGGGCTCGATCGTGAAGTTGCGCCTGAGGGTCATGGCGCCGTTCTGCCGCTCGGCGAAGATGAAATCGCGGTCGAGGGCGAGCCCGATGGCGAACCCGAAGGTGATGCCGCCGACGGCCGGCGAGACGACGAGCGTGCACCCCTCGCGCACGTCCTCGGGAAGCCGCGAGACCACCTCCTCGGCGAGTTGCATGGTGCGCCTCGGGCTGCGCATGAGCTGGGCGCACTGGACGTAGCGATCGGAGTGGCGACCGCTCGTGAGCGTGAAGTGCCCGGTTCTGAGTGCTCCCGTCTCCTCGAGGATCGAGATGACATCGGCATCGGTGAGTGCCATGGGTTCTCCTCAATCGTGAACGTGGTCGGAATGGGCCTCAGACGCCCGCGACGATCTCGTCGACGATGGCGTCGAAGGCGGCTGCCCTGTCGGCTGCGGCCATGATGGGCCTGCCGATCACGAGCTTCGATGCGCCCGCCGCAAGGGCCGCGGCCGGCGTGGCCGTTCGCCGCTGGTCTCCGAGCTCGGACGCCGCGGGGCGAACGCCGGGACAGACGAGGAGCGCGTCGGGGCCGAGGAGCTCGCGGAGACGGGCGACCTCTCGAGGCGAGCAGACGAGCCCTTGGGCACCCGAGCGAAGTGCGAGGGATGCGAGCCGCTCCACCTCGTCGGCAACGGGTGAGGCGACCCCGATGGCGTCGAGGGTCCCCTGATCCATCGAGGTGAGCACCGTGATGGCGATCACGGTCGCCGGATCCTCCCCCGCCGCCTCCACGCCGCGCCTGGCACAGGCGACCATCTCGGGGCCTCCGAGGGCGTGGATGGAGAGCAGGTCGGCTCCCGTCGAGGCGGCCGAGCGCGCCGCACCCTCCACCTGGAAGGGAATGTCGAAGAGCTTGAGGTCGAGGAAGACCTTGAGTCCGCGCTCCTTGAGGGCGGCGACGATGGCGGGGCCCTCGCGGTAGTAGAGGGTCATGCCCACCTTGGCCCAGACGAGCTTTCCCCGAAGCTCATCGACCACGACGAGCGCCTCGTCGGCCGAGCAGTCGAGAGCGAGGATGATGGCCTCGGCGGCCTCTGATCGGCTCAGCATAGGAGGGCTCCTCTGAGTTCGTTGACGTCGGTCGCGCCCTGCTCCTCGACCCAAGCCGCGAGCTCGGCGAGGATGCGCGGAGCACAATCGGGCTCGTAGAGGTTCTGGGATCCGATGGAGACGGCGGTGGCCCCGGCCAGGATGAACTCGGCCGCGTCCTCGCCGCTCCGCACGCCGCCGACCCCGCAAATGGGAAGGGAGACGGCCTGCGCGGCCTCCCAGACCATCCGCACGGCGATGGCATGGCAGAGCGGGCCGGAGAGCCCGCCGGTCGGCCGGGAGATCTTGGAGCGTCGCGTATGGACGTCGAGCGCCATGCCCGGGATCGAGTTGATGAGCGTGAGCGCGTCCGCGCCCGCGGCCTCGAGGGCCCGTGCGATCTCCGGAACGCGCGCGGGGGCCATCTTCACGAGGAGCGGTCGCCTCGTCCTCGGCCGAACGGCACGGATGACCTCGGAGGCGCCCTCGGGCGTCGAGCCCATGGCGATGCCGCCTTGGGCGATGTTGGGGCAGGAGATGTTGATCTCGAGGCCGGCCGCCCAGGGTGCGAGCTCCTCGAAGAGCTCGACCGCGGCCACGTACTCCTCCACGGAATGGCCCGCGACCTGGCAGATGACGGCCGTGCCACGCGCCGAGAGATCGGCGAGGTAGGTGCCCGCCGTGGCCACGAGACCGCGCACGCCGGGGTTCTGGAGCCCCACGGAGTTGATCATGCCGCCGTAGACGTCGGCCATGCGGTCGGGCTCGTTGCCGTCCCAGGGTTCGGCAGCGCACCCCTTGGTGGTGATGGCGCCGAGGCAGCTCACATCGTAGAGACCCTCGAACTGCCAGCCGAACCCGTAGGTTCCGGAGGCGGTGTTGAGCGGGTTCTTCATCTCGATTCCACCGAGGTCCACGGCAAGTCGCACGCTCACGACCAGACCACCTCCCTTCCGTCGAAGACCGGACCGTCCATGCAGGCCCCCTTCATGCCGCTCGTCGTTCGCACGGCGCAGGTGGAGCAGGCGCCGAAGCCGCAGGCCATCGTGCGCTCCATGGAGACCTGGCAGGAAACGCCGAGCTCTGCGGCCTTATTCGAGATCGCCTTCATAAGCGGCTCCGGGCCGCAGGTGAAGACGGCGTCGTAGGAGCGCTCCGAGAGGAGCTCCAGCGCCGGCTCGGACGCGAAGCCCGCCTCGCCGAAGCTGCCGTCGTCCGTGGTGGCGATGAGATCCCCCGAGATGTGCGCCCTCAGCTCGTCGAGGCCCCAGAGGAGGTCCCTCGTGCGCGCTCCGACGACGAAGTCGACCGCGACGCCGGAGGAGGCGAGCGCAAGCGCCGCGGCGAAGACGGGAACGGTGCCGGTGCCACCGGAGACGAGGAGCGCGCGTTTCGCGTCGTCCGCAAGGCGCCAACCGTTTCCGAGCGGGCCGAGCACGGAGAGCGTCTCACCGGGCCCGATTTCGGCGAGGCGCGCCGTCCCCGGGCCGATGATCGCGTAGACGAGGACGATCAGCCCCAGCTCGTCGTCGCATTCGGCGAAGGAGAGCGGGATGCGCGTCAGCTGCCTCGGCTCGCCGGACACCGCGATGTTCACGAACTGCCCGGGCTTGATCGCGCGCGCGAGCTCCGCGTCCTCGATCACGAGCTTGCGAAGCTCCTCGCCGATGACGCTGTTCTCTACGACGCGAACGTCGTGGAGCCGGCCCGCGCTTGGCGTGGGAATTGCCATCTAGGCCACCTCCCCGCAGACGAGCACGTGTCGTCCGGAGACGAAGAGATCCGCGGGGCGCCCGGTGAGCTCGGCGCCGAGGAAGGCGGAGTTCGTCGACTTGCTCTCGAGGTAGTCGAGGTCGACGGTGAAGGTCGCCCGGGGATCAACGAGGGTGAGGTCCGCCCTCGAACCCGCCTCGATTTTCACCGGATCGAGCCTGAGGATGCGCCTCGGCGAGATGGCCATGGCCTCGACGAGGCGCTGCCAGGAGAGCCTACCCGGCAGCACGAGGTTCGTGAGTACGAGCGGAAGCGAGGTCTCGAGGCCGATGGTCCCGAACGCGGCGATCTCGAACTCGCAGTCCTTCTCGTGCTTCGCGTGGGGCGCGTGGTCGGTGACGATGCAGTCGATCGAACCGTCGACGAGGCCCTCGATGAGCGCCACGGCGTCATCGGGCGTTCGCAGCGGCGGGTTCATCTTGAGGTTCGTCTCGTAGGCGTCGGTGATGTCGTCTTCGGTGAGGAAGAGATGGTGCGGCGTCACCTCGCAGGTGACGGGCAGGCCATCCGCCTTGGCCGCACGGACGAGCTCGAGGGAGCGGGCGGTGGAGATGTGGGCGACGTGGAGCGGGCAGCCGGTGAGGCGGCAGAGCTCGATGTCGCGCATGATCTCGAGTTCCTCGCCGAGCGCCGGCCACCCGAACATGCCGAGGCGCGTGGAGGCGCGGCCCTCGTTGACGACGCCGTTCTTCGTGAGGGAATCCACCTCGGAGTGGGCGATCACGGCGCGATCGAACTGGGAGACGTAGGCCATGCAGGTGCGCATCATGCCGGCGCTCTGCACACCGTGGCCGTCGTCGGAGAAGCCGACGGCTCCGGCCTCGATCATGTCGCCGATCTCGGCAAGCGCCTCGCCCTTCTCGCCGCGCGTGAGGGCGCCGATGGGTCGCACGCGCGTCTTCTTCTCCTCGATGCCGCGATCGATCTGATAGCGCACGGAGGTGCCGGTGTCGGTCACGGGATCGGTGTTGGGCATGGTCGCCACGTCGCTGAATCCGCCCTTGGTGGCGGCGCGCACGCCGGAGGCGATGTCCTCCTTGTATTCGAAGCCCGGCTCGCGGAAGTGCACGTGCATGTCGACGAGCCCGGGGACGAGCACCTTGCCCGTGCCGTCCAGCATCTCGTCGTCGCCCGCGGAGAGCCCCGCGCCCACCTCGGCGATGCGCTTCCCGACGATGCGCACGTCGAGCACGTCGTCGAGGCCCACCTGCGGGTCGATGGAGCGAACGTTCCTAATGAGCAACGCCCTCACCTCCCAAGAGGAGATACATCTCGGCCATGCGCGTGGCCACGCCGGCCGTCACCTGGTCGAGCACCTTGGCCTCGGGTGCGTCCGCCACCTCGTGCATGATCTCCATGCCGCGGTTCATGGGGCCCGGGTGGCAGATGATGGAGCCCGGCCGCATGAGCGCGCGCCTGCGCTCGTCGACGCCGAAGAGGCGGTTGTACTCGCGCTTCGAGGGGATGACCGCCCCGCCCATGCGCTCGAGTTGCACCCTCAGCAGGTAGACGACGTCCACCTCGGGGATCACGGCGTCTAGGTCGCTCGTCTGCTCCACGCCCCAATAGGCGGGATCGGAGACTTGGAAGGTCGGCGGCCCGACGAGGATCGGCGTCGCGCCCATCGTCTTCAGCGCGGGCACGAGCGAGCCGGCCACGCGGCTGTGGGAGAGGTCGCCGATGATGGCCACCTTGAGCCCGTTCAGATGCCCGAAGTGCTCGCGCATCGTGTAGAGGTCGAGCATCGCCTGGGTCGGATGCTGGTGCTTGCCGTCGCCTGCGTTGATGACCACGGCGTCGGTGTTCTCGGCGATGAGGTGCGGCGTGCCGGCGAGCGAGGCGCGGCAGACGAACATGTCCACGTTCATGGCGCTGATCGTCTGGATCGTGTCGGCGAGGCTCTCCCCCTTCACGACCGAGGACGTGGACCCGCCCATGTTGAGCGAGTCGGCCGAGAGGCGCTTCTCCGCGAGCTCGAAGGAGGAGCGGGTGCGCGTCGAGGGCTCGAGGAAGAGGTTCACGATGGTCCGGCCGCGAAGCGCCGGGACCTTCTTGATGGCCCGGCTGTTCACCTCGGCGAAGGAGCGGCCGGTATCGAGGATCTGCGTGATGTCGTCGGCGGTGAGGCTGACGGTGTCGAGCAGGTGCTTCACGGAAAGTGCCATCTAACGCTCCCCTCCCGGCTGATCGGCCTCGGCGTCCCAGATCTCCACGGCCATGGCGCCGTCCGTCTCGGGAAGGCTCACGCGCACGTCCTCGTCGGTGGCCGAGGGCACGTTCTTGCCCACGTAGTCGGCGCGAATGGGCAGTTCACGATGGCCACGATCGACCATGACGGCGAGCTGCACCGTGTCGGGACGCCCGAAATCCATGATCGCGTCGAGGGCGCCGCGCACCGTGCGACCGGTGTAGAGGACATCGTCCACGAGCACGATGTCCTTGCCGTCCACGGAGAACGGGATGTTCGTGGCATGGAGCACCGGCTGGATGTGGCGCACCACGTCATCGCGGTAGAAGGAGATGTCGAGGGAGCCCACGGGAGGACGCGTGCCCTCGATGGCCTCGAGCTCGTCCGCGAGGAGCTCCGCGAGGTCGGCGCCGCGACGCACGATGCCCACGAGTGCCACGTCCTCGATGCCCTCGTTGGCCTCCACCACCTCGTGGGCGATGCGCGTCAGCGTTCGGCGCATGTCCCGCTCGTCCATGATCCGGGCCTTGGGCCCCTGCTCAGCCATAGGCTCACCCACCTCACGAAAAGAGACGCCTGCGCCTTCGGCGCGGACGTCTTCGGTCGCAGGGCCCGGTGCGGGTGCGGTTCGTCTTCGTTTGGCCTTGCGGGCATCCCGTGCCGCGCTTAAAGGTCTTGGCCCACTCTACCATGAGGCGGCAGGCGGTGGGGCAGATCGAGCCTGCCCTTCAGCGCCTGCACGTATCGTCCGAGGTAGGAGGCCGTGAACGCCGGACCGTTTATGGCGAGTGAGTGGAAACCCGCGCCTACGAGCGATCGCGCGTAGGCGAAGCCGTCGAGCTTCGGCGCCTCCTCGCCGCGAAGCGCGAAGGCGAGCTCCCTCAAGCTCGGAGACACGCGATCGAGCCCGGCGATGATGCCGGGATCCAGGCGGGCGAAGATCCGCTGCGCGCCATCTCGAACCTCCGCCGACGAGGGATTGGCCGCGAGCGCCTTCTCCACGTAGCGAAATCCCACGACGGCGAGGGCCGCTCGCACGCCCGGGTCGTCCTCGTCCAGGCGATCGAGCACGTCCATCATGTCGTGCCAGCGCTGAAACTGCGTCTCCCAGGGAAGGGTCACCGAAGACGAACCCGGCAGGTCCTCGCGATAGTGGTAGTAGGGCTCGTCGGTGTAGACGATGGCCCTCGCCTGCGCGAGCGTCTCGACCATGAACGGGTTGTCCACCCAGCCGGCTCCCGGCACCTCGAGGAAGCGGATGCCCGCCTTCTCGAGGAAATCGCGACGGTAGATCGCGCTCCAGATGGAGGGGTGGTAGCGCAGAAGCCGGGGTTCCTCGACGAGCGTGAAGGGCTGGCGCCTCGGCCGGATGGCGCGGAAGTAGTCGTTGTGCCAGCGCCTCTCCGAGCCGTCCCTTTGGGCGATGAGGCGCCAGTAGGATGACTTCACCACATCGGGATAGTCGTAGCTCCTCGCCAGCTCGAAGAGGTCGTCGTACATGTGCGGGGCGGGATAGTCATCGGGCTCCACGATGGCCACGTAGCGGCCTCGCGCCTCGGAAAACCCGAGGTTCACGGCCATGCCGTAGCCGCCGTTCTCCTTGGAGATGAGCCGTACGCGCCGATCGAGCATGGCCACGGCGCCAGCGATCCCCGCCGTTTCGTCCGTCGAGCCGTCATCGATGACGATGATCTCGAGCGAGATGCGGTTGTTCTTCCTCGCAGCCTCGAGACTCTCCTCGAGGTGGGTGGCGGCGTTGTAGGCGGGCACGACGACGCTGACGTCCACCTCACCCCGCTCGATCGCATCGCGCGCCATCAGATCTCCCCCATGGCCTCGTAGGCGTCGCAGACCTCGTCGACCGGGCCGAGCATGAACTGGCGCCCCTTCTCGATCCAGCAGGCGCGATCGCACATGCGCCGCACGAGGTCCACCGAGTGGCTCACGAGGAGCACCGTCACATCGCCGGATTCCACGAGCTCCCTGATGCGCTCCTCGCACTTCCTCTGGAAGAGGAAGTCACCGACCGAGAGGGTCTCATCGACGATGAGGATGTCGGGCTCGGTGATCGTGGCGATGGCGAAGGCGATGCGCGCCACCATGCCGCTGGAGTAGTTCTTGAGCGGCATGTCGAGGAAGTCCTCGAGTTCGGCGAAGGCGACGATGTCGTTGAAACGCTCGTCGATGAACTCCTTCGCGTAGCCGAGCAGGGCGCCGTTCAGGTAGATGTTCTCGCGAGCCGTGAGCTCCACGTCGAAGCCGGCACCGAGCTCGATGAGCGGCGCGATGGATCCGCGCACGTCAACGGAGCCCTTCGTGGGGTCGAGGACGCCCGCGATGATCTTCAGCATGGTCGACTTGCCGGAGCCGTTCGTGCCCACGAGCCCGAAGGCCTCACCCTTGCGCACCTGGAACGACACGTCCACGAGCGCGCGGAACTCCTTGAAGTAGAGCTGCCCGCGCGCAAGCGAGATGAAGTACTCCTTGAGCGAGTTCAGCCGCTCGGAGGCCATGTTGAAGACCATGGAGACGTCGCGCACGTCGATGGCGACGTCGCGCTTCGAGAAGTCGATCCCCGAGATCTCCTTCGAGAGGTTCACCTCGGGCGTCGTCGGCGTCTCTGTCATCGGATCAGCCACGGAGCCCTAGATGTAGAGGATGAACTTGCGCTCGCTCGACTTGAAGACGAGCCAGCCGATGGCGAGGGCGATGACGGAGCAGATGAGGCAGGCGAGGTTCTGCATGAGGCTCGGGGTCTGCTGGTAGAGGAGTATCTCGCGCAGGTAGGTGATGTACTGGTACATCGGGTTGTAGTGGACGAGCCGTTGCATGAAGTCGGGCAGAATCGAGATCGAGTAGAAGATCGGCGTGAGATAGGTCCATGCGACGAGCACGACGCTCCAAAGGTGCATGACGTCGCGGAAGAAGACCGAGAGGGCCGAGAGCGCCATGGAGAGCCCCGCGCAGAACCCCACGAGGTAGACGAGGAAGAGCGGCACGAAGAGCACGTTCCAGGAGAGCGGTATCTGGAACCAGATCATGACGATGGCCACCGCGATGAGCGAGAACGCGAAGTTCACGAGGGCGAAGAGCACCTTCTCCAGCGGGAAGACGATGCGGTTGATCTTCACCTTCTTGAGCAGCGACGCGTTGTCGATGATGGAGGCCATGCCCGTGGACGAACTGTCCGAAAGCAGCGTGAACGTGACGTTGCCGATGATGAGGTAGAGCGGGAAGTTCGGGATGTCGCCGCCCACGCGCATGAAGTTCGAGAAGACGGCCGCCATGACGATCATCATGAGCAGCGGGTTCAGCACGCTCCATGCGACGCCGAGCACGCTTCTGCGGTACTTGTTCTTGAAGTCGCGCCCCACGAGCTCCTTCAGGATGAAGCGATCTCGGGTGAAGCCCTCGGTCCACGGCGAGGTGCGGGCCTTCGAACCCGCGACGACGCTCGTCGCTTGAGCCATGGCACTCCCCTCCTCGCCCTCGCTTCAATTCCGGAAAACCTTAGCACAGGGCCATGTTCGGCCCATGAGGGCACGCCGAGGTGTTGCGCGGCGCGCGAGCTCGTCTATAATCTCCCTCGCACGACAATTTATTCCTCGGTAGCTCAATGGTAGAGCCCTCGGCTGTTAACCGAGTTGTTGTAGGTTCGAGTCCTACCCGAGGAGCCAGAACTTCCAGGCGGGCCGGCAACGGCCCGCTTCGCTTGTGGCACCACAGGTCG
>CANQFP010000012.1 GCA_947599965.1 uncultured Atopobiaceae bacterium
GAGGGATCGGTGCAGCGCAAGCTCCGGTTCACGAGGAAGGCGTCTTCGAGCCAGAAGAACGCCGATGCGAGATCTCCTGCGCGGGTGCCGCTTCCTGCCGCGTTGAACTGGAAGCGCTTGTTCTTCCTGGAGAGCTGCGAGGGGATGGAGTTGAGAACGCTCTGCACGCGCGGATAGTCGCGACCGGTGTGCTTCTCGACGTCGTTTCGATAGAGGGCGAGGATGTCGCGCTTGATCTCCTCAACCTCGTCGAAGTCCTTCGATTGCACGAACTTTGCCACGGCTTGGGGCATGCCGCCCACGAGCATGTACTCGCGAAAGAGCCCGCTGGCCTTCCGCGTGAGCCCCTCGGGGAGGAACTCCCCCTCCGCGAACGACTGGGCGAGGAGCGTGGCCAAGGGCCTCTCCCCAATGGCCCAGAGGAACTCGTCGAAGTCCATGGGATCGAGCCGCATGGCCCTCTCCTCGGACGTGATGGTGATGTCACGTACGTTCTTCCGTATGGAGATGAGCGACCCGGTCTCGATGTAGTCGTAGCGTCCGTCGGCGACGAGGTACTTGATGGCCTGGCGTGCCGGAGGGAAAGCCTGCACCTCGTCGAAGACGATGAGGCTTCGCCTGGGCACCAGATGCACCTCGGTCTCGGCTTCGAGGTATTGGAAAAACCGGTCGAGATCGTCGATGTACTCGTCGAAGAGCTGGCGCAGGTGCCTCGTCGCCGTGAGGAAGTCGATGACGAGGCACGTCTCGTACTCGCGTCGTCCGAACTCCTCCACCAGCGTCGTCTTGCCCACGCGCCGCGCCCCCTCGACGAGGAGGGCGCGCGACCCCCTCGATCGCTCCTTCCAGTCGAGGAGCCTCTGATAGGCCTTACGCTCAAAATACGGCACGAAACCCCCCCTCCGGCCAATGGCGGTTCACATGGCCATTCTAGCGGGAAGAATCGCTACCCGCAATCTGAGATAGGCGCTTCAGGGTACGTACCCGCAATCTCGCAATTGGCGTTCAGGGTACGTACCCGCAATCTCAAGCGCGCGCCGCGACCGACATCGCCCATGCCGTCAAGCAGCTCCGCGAACGGTGCTGCCTCGCTGCGGCGTTGCACAATTCGCCTTTGCCAATAGCCAGATTTCCACATTTTTCCAAGTTATTTCTCCCGTTTCCGCGCATTTTTCCACTTTACGCGGAAAGGGGAGCTCCGAAGAGCTCCCCTTCAATCCTTGTTCCAACAATCGCCGAGCTATGGAAAGCCGCAGCGTCGAGCCCAAGAATGGTTGAGTCAGGGACGAGCAAAACGTCAGCGAGGCTTTTCAGAGTGCCCGAGATAGGGCCGATCGTGGAGCCGTAGCGTACTTCGCTACTCGAGGCTCCAGGATCGGCCCTAGATTGGGTGCTATGGAAAGCCGCAGCGTCGAGCTACTTGGCGTTGGCCTCCAGGCACTCGCGGACCTCGCCCGCAGTCTTCAGCTTCATGACCTTCTCGGCGAGGGCGTCGGCCTCGGCCTTCGTCCACTGGGAGATGATCTTGCGGGTGCGAAGGACGCTCGGCGCGGACACGGAGAACTCGCCCAGCCCGAAGCTCACCAGAAGCGGGATGAACAGCGGATCGGCCGCGGCCTCGCCGCACATGCCGACCATGATGCCCTTCTTGTTGCCCTCGGTGATGACGCGCTTGATGGAGCGCAGCACCGCCGGCTGGTAGACCTGGTAGAGGTAGGCGATCGCGTCGTTGCCGCGGTCGGCGCACATCGTGTAGCCGATGAGGTCGTTCGTGCCGATGGAGAAGAAGTCGCACTCCTCGGCGAGGTCGTCGGCGATGAGCGAGGCGGCCGGCGTCTCCACCATGGTGCCCACCTCGATGTCGGGGTTGAACTTCACGCCCTCGGCCTTGAGCTCCTCCTTGCACTCCTCGACGAGCTTCTTGACGTCGCGGATCTCCTCGATGCAGGTGACGAGCGGCACCATGATCTTGATGTCGCCGAAGGCGCTCGCGCGCAGGAGGGCGCGGAGCTGCACCTTGTACTCCTCGGGGTTGTCGAGGCAGTAGCGCACGGCGCGATAGCCCATGAAGGGGTTCTCCTCCTTCTTGAGCTTCATGTAGGGGATCTCCTTGTCGCCACCCACGTCGAGCGTGCGGATGATGACCGGCTTGCCCTTCATGCGCAGGGCGACCTTCTGATAGGCCGCGAACTGGTCCTCCTCGGAGGGGAGCTCCTTGGCGTCCATGAAGAGGAACTCGGAGCGGAAGAGGCCCACGCCCTCGGCGTCGTGCTCGAGCGCGCCGTTGGCGTCGTCGGGGTTGCCGATGTTGGCCACGAGCAGGACCTTCTCGCCGTCGCCGGTGAGGGTCTCCTTGCCGCGGTAGGCCTCGAGGGCCTTCTTCTCCTCGGCGAGCTCGGCGGCCTTCTTGCGGAAGTCGGCGAGCTCGTCCTCGGAGGGGTTGACGAAGACCTGGCCGGCGGTGCCGTCGACCACGCAGGTGTCGCCGGTGCGGGCGATGGTGGTGCAGTTGGGCACGGAGAGCACCGCGGGGATCTCGAGGGCGCGCGCGATGATGGCGGAGTGGGAGGTGCGACCGCCCGTCTCGGTGACGATGCCGACGACGTTGTCCTTGTCGATGTCGGCCGTCATGGACGGGGTGAGCTCGGCCACCACGACGATGGAGTTCGGGGGCAGGACGGAGAGGTCGATGACCTCCTTGCCGAGGAGGTTGGCCATGAGGCCGGTGCGGATGTCTTGCACATCGGCCGCGCGCTCGCGCATCAGCGGATCGTCCATGCCGGCGAACATGTTGTAGAACATGTCACAGACCTCATCCACGGCCTGCTCGGCGGCCATGCCCTGGCCGATGCGGCTCTGGATCTCGTCGATCATGAAGGGGTCCTGGGCCATGTTGATGTGGCCCACCATGATCTGCGCTTCCTCCTCGCCCACGGACTCGGCCATGCGCTTGGCCTGGGCGCGCGTGCGCTCGACGAACTTGTTGAGCGCCTGGTTATAGCGCTCAGCCTCGGCGTCGGGGTCGCCGTGCGCGTTGGGCGTGTAGGAAAGGTCGGGCTCAACGGCCACCTGGGCCACGCCGATGCCGATACCGTCGGACGCGTTGACACCTTGGAACATGCATTCCTCCTCTACCGTGGGGTCTTCCCACTCACTGCGAACGGAGCCGCTGCCCCTCGCGGGCTCGGTCCTCCGGTGCCGGATTACGTAAAAGGGACGCAGCGCCATCGCAGACGCCACGTCCCTGAATATCAGATGGGTCAGGCGACCCGTGGCGCCTGCTCGTTACTCGCCGAGCCCGCTCTTCACGAGATCGACGGCGGTCTTCAGGGCCTCAGCCTCGTCCTCGCCCTCGCAGGTGATCTTGATCTCGGTGCCGCAGGAGAGGCCACCGGCCATGATGGCCATCGGGGACTTGCCGTTGATCGGCTTGCCGTTCTCGACGTTCTCGATGGTGATGGTGCTCTTGAACTTGCCCATCGTGGAGGCGAAGAGGCCGGCGGGACGCATATGCAGGCCGGTGGGGTTGATGATGGTGACGGTCTCAGAAACCATGGCAGGACTCCTGTCTCTTCGGAGCGGACGCCGCCGCTCCCCTCTCTCCCTCGGCCAGGCCCACGCCTGCCCGTTTATCCAAAACCGGATGGTAGCAGACCGCTCCGCCGAGCGCTTGCGCGGGCCGAGATGCCCGGTTCGGCGTATCGATCCAATCGAGGCGGTTGCCGGCACCGCCGAGAAGCCCCCGACGGGCGGGCTACTCGGCCTCCCCCTCCGCCTCCTCGGTCATCGACTGCTCGGCCTCGCCCTCCTCCTCGAGGAGCTTGACGAGGGTCTCGTAGAACTTGTCGATGGTGGCGCGCTTGGCCAGGCCGTTCGAGGCCGCCGTGGCCGAACCGCAGGCGCTCGCGAAGTTGAGCGCGTCTCCGTAGCTCCAGCCACGATCGAGCGCCGCCATGAACCCTGCGACCATGGAGTCGCCCGAGCCGGTGGCGTTCACGAGCTTGCAGGGCGGGCAGCGCGTGACGTGCTCCTCGCCGTATTCGTCGACGAGGGCGCTTCCCCACTTGCCACAGGACACGAGGACGTTGATGGCGCCCTTGTCGTGCAGGATGTGCGCGAAGGGGAGCACCTCCTCCGGCGTCTCCGGCTTCTCGCCGAAGATGCGGCCGACCTCGTGGTTGTTCGGCTTGATGAAGAAGGGCTTCGACTTGAGGGCGTTCATGAGGAGGTTGCCCGGGGCGTCCACGACGAAGCGCAGGCCCTTGTCGCGGAAGCGGTTCATCATGATGTCGTACATGTCCTCGGGCAAGCAGCTGGGGATGGAGCCCGTGAGGACGAGGGTGTCGCCGGGATCGAGCTTCTCGAGGCGATGGAAGAGCTCGTCGACCTTCTCCTCCGGGATGTTCGGCCCCATGCCGTTCACGATGGTCATCACGATGCCGTTGAGCTTCACGTTGATGCGCGTGTAGCCCTCGTCCAGCTGCACGAAGTTCGAGTTGATGCCCGATGCCTGCAGCGTGTTCAGCACGAACTGGCCCGTGAAGCCGCCGAGGAAGCCCATGGCCACGTTGTCGCAATCCAGCTCGTTCAGGATCGTGGAGACGTTGATCCCGTTGCCGCCGCAGTACACCTCCTCCATGGAGGAGCGGTTCGTGTATCCCATGTCGAGCGTCGTGGGATGCATGTTGTAGTCGACAGCCGGGTTGAACGTGACCGTGTAAATCAACGCGGGCTCCCCTCGCCTCGATTGCGCTGAACTCGATCTTAAAGTATGGCGCTCCCCGCGTGCCATGGGCTTCCGGGAAGCTCGCCGCTCGCCGAGCGGCGACGACGGACGCGAGGCCGCGTGCCCCTCGCGCCCGAGGGCTCATCTACTCGCACTCGCCGTCCAGGCAGGAGTTGATCGCCTCGGCGATGTGCTCCTCGTCGTCGGCGTTGCGCACGGTGTCGCAGAACTTGGGCCGCATGAGCATGACCGCGAGCTGGGAGAGCATGCGCAGGTGCCCCTTGCCGGCCTCGCCCGTGGGGCAGAGGAGCGCGATGGCCACGGTGACGGGGTTGCCGTCCAAGGTCTCCCACTCGACCGCCTTCTCCGGCTTCACGACGATGACGGCGCTCTTCTTGATGGAATCGGACTGGGCGTGCGGAATGGCGAAGCCGCCCTGAAGGCCCGTGGCCCCCTCGCTCTCGCGCTTGTGGAAGGCGTCGAGCACGGTCTTCTCGTCGTCGGCGACGCCGAGGCGCACGACCTCCTTCGAGATGAACTCGAGCACCTCCTCGCGAGTGCTGACGGGCACGTCGACGAAGACCTCGTCCTTCTTCACGAAACCGCTCATGGGGCACGCTCCTTCTATGGTTTCGCAGCGCCCGACGCGGGCGTTGCTCGCGGGCTCGCTCGCCCGACGGAATTCCCACTCCAATACTAGTCAAACCGAGGCGACCGTTTGGGCCCGAGCGGGCAAAGACGGGCAAGTTCGATCGATCGGCGGCTCAGCGGCTTCGCGCGAGCCTGCGAGCCGCGCCCGAGACGAGGGGGCTCGGCCGCCTGGGGTATCATCGTGCCCGCCGAGCGCCTTCGCGCCCAGCGCCATCATCCATGCGCCCGTAGCTCAATTGGATAGAGTCGCGGACTTCTAATCCGTTGGTTGCGAGTTCGAGTCTCGCCGGGCGTACCAGACCAAACCGGCCCCGCAAGGGGCCGTTTTCCTCGAACGGGCTACTCCGGCAGTTCGCCCGTGGCGAGGATGGCATCGAGGGCGGCCCGGTCGAGGACGGGGACGCCGAGGGACTGCGCCTTCGCGAGCTTGGAGCCGGCGCCCGGCCCCGCCACCACGTAGCTCGTCTTCTTGGAGACCGAGCCGGCCACCTTCGCACCGAGGGCCTTCAGGGCGGCCCCCGCCTCGTCGCGGGTCATGCCCTCGAGCGTGCCCGTGAGGACGAACGTCTTCCCCGCGAGCGGTTGCGGGCGCTCCTCGCCCGAGAGCGGGATCTCATCCGCCACGGACACCCCCGCTTGCCGCAAGCGCTCGAGGACCTCGAGGTTCTGGGGCGTGCGGAAGAACTCGGAGATGGCGGCGGCCATCGTCGGCCCCACGCCCTCCACCTCGCACAGCTCCTCCTCCGTGGCGCCTCGAAGCGCCTCGATGCTTCCGAAGGTGCCGGCGAGCGCCTCGGCCACCGAGGCGCCCACGTGGCGGATGCCGAGGCCGAAGAGCAGGCGCGCGAGCGGACGATGCTTGGAGGCCTCGAGCTGCGCCATGACCTTCTCGGCCGTCTTCCTGCCCGTGGGAACGGGGTCGCCCTTCTCGTGGCCCTTGCCGTCAGAGGAGTAGGTGCGATCGGTGGGCAGCGCGGCGAGGTCCTCCTCCGTGAGCGCGTAGAGATCGGCGACGTCGCGCACGAAGCCGAAGCGGATGAGCCGGCCGATGAGCTCCCTGCCCATGCCGTCCACGTCCATGGCCTTGCGGCTCACCCAGTGCTCCAAGCGCTCCGCCGTTTGCGCCGGGCAGTCGATGGAGATGCAGCGATAGGCCACCTCCCCGAGCTCGTGCACCACGGGGCTTCCGCAGGAGGGGCAGACGACGGGCATCTCGAAGGGCACGGCGTCCGCGGGCCGCTTCGCCTCGACGGGGCCCACGACCTCGGGGATCACGTCGCCCGCCTTGTGGACGACGATCGTGTCGCCCACGCGCACGTCCTTCTTGTGGATCTCGTCGAGGTTGTGGAGCGTGGCGTGGGCGATGGTGGAGCCGGCCACGAAGACCGGGTCGAAATCCGCGACCGGCGTGAGGACGCCGGTGCGGCCCACTTGGATGCGGATGTCGCGGAGCACGCTCTCGCGCTCCTCCGGCGGGAACTTGAACGCGATGGCCCAGCGCGGCGCCCTGGCGGTGAAGCCGAGCTCGGCTTGGAGCGCGAAGTCGTCCACCTTCACGACGACGCCGTCGATGTCGTATTCCAGCTCGCCGCGGCGCTCGAGGGCGCGTTCGCAGTAGGCGTGCACCTCCTTGGCGCTCGTGCAGAGACGGAAGTTGCGGTTCACGGAGAGCCCGAGCTCCGCGAGCCAGCCGAGGAAGGCGTGCTGGGAGGAGACGGGCACGAGCTCCGGTTCGGCCACGGCGTAGATGAAGGTCTCGAGGTCGCGCCCGGCGGTGATCTTGGGGTTCTTCTGGCGAAGCGAGCCGGCGGCGGCGTTGCGCGGATTGGCGAAGACGCTCTCGCCGAGGCGATCGCGCTCGGCGTTCAGGTGCACGAAGGAGGCCTTGGGCATGTAGACCTCGCCGCGCACCTCGAGCGGCGTTGCGCGGCCGTTCGCCATGGCGTCGAGCGGCGCCGTGTGGAGCGCGTAGGGCACGTCCTTCAGCGTGCGCACGTTGGCCGTGACGTCTTCGCCCACCGCGCCGTCGCCTCGGGTGGCGGCGCGGATGAAGGTGCCGTCGTCGTAGGTGATCGCGACGCCGAGGCCGTCGATCTTGAGCTCGCACGTGTAGGCGACGGGGTGCTCGGCCGTGGCGCCGAGCTCGCGATCGGTGCGCTCGAGCCACGCGTCGAGCTCGGCGAGGCCCATGGCGTCGTCGATGGAGAACATGCGCCGGGCGTGCGTGACGGGTGCGAACTGCTCGGAGACGGAGCCCCCGACGTGCTGCGTGTAGGAGGCGGGGGTCACGAGCTCGGGATGGGCGGCCTCGAGATCGCGGAGCTCGCGGACGAGCCGGTCGAACTCGGCGTCGGAGACGCTCGGCGCATCGAGGGCGTAGTAGTCGTGCGCATAGCGATGGAGGAGGTTGTTGAGCTCGACCACGCGCGCCTCGGGAGCAACCTCGGCCCCCGTTTGCGGCGCCGCCCCCGTGGGCTCGTCTTCGTCGAAGATGCTCAGCTGCCTCGCCATGACGCCTCCCTTGCGCGTGACCCGCGGCAAAAGCGTACCCGAACGCCGTCACGCCAATGCGAGCATTCCGGCGCGCGACGCCGGGGGCGCCTAGATCTTGCTGCGGCGGAGCAGGAGCGAGTTCGAGACCACGGAGACCGAGGAGAGCGCCATGCAGGCGCCGGAGACCTCGGGCGCGAGGATGCCGACGATGGCGAGCGGGATGAGGCAGCAGTTGTAGGCGAGCGCCCAGAAGAAGTTCTGGTGGATCTTGCGCAGCGTGGCACGGGAGAGCCGGATGGCGCGGGCCACGTCGCGCACGTCGTCGTGCATGAGCACGATCTGGCCCACCTCGAGCGCGGCGTCGGAACCGGCGCCCATGGCCATGGAGACGCTCGCCTCCGCGAGCGCCGGCGTGTCGTTGATGCCATCGCCCACCATGGCCACCTTGCCGCCCCGCTTCACGAGATCGGCGACGACGCTCGCCTTGTCGCCGGGCAGCACCTCGGCGATCACGTCCTCGGATTCGATGCCCACCTCGTTCGCGATGGCGTTGGCCGCGCCGCGCGCGTCGCCCGTGAGGAGCATGGCCTCCACGCCGAGGCGCGCGAGGTCCGCGATGCCCTCGGCCGACGTCTCCTTCGGGCTGTCGGCCACGGAGAAGACCGCGAGCACGCCCTCGCGCTCGCCCACGAGGTAGGTCTCGGTGACGCCGGCCGCTCCCTCGCCCGCCGCCCATGCGGGGAGCTTCTCGCCGGTCTCGCGCTCCACGAGCCGCGCGTTTCCGAAGGCCCAGCGCTCGCCCGCCACGCGGGCCGCCACGCCGAAGCCGGGGATGGCCTCGAAGCCCTCCACGGGCGCCGCCGGCTCCACGTCCTTCTCCGCCGCGGCGACGAGGATCGCGCGGGCGAGCGGGTGCTCGGAGCCCTTCTCGAGGGCGGCGGCGATGGAGAGGGCGCAGGCGGCGTCGGCGCCGAGCGCGCGCTCGAGGAACTCGGCCACGGAGCCCGTGCCGGGGGCCTCGGCGCTGCCCTCGAGCCGGATTGCGGAGAGCTCCGGCATGCCGCGGGTGATGGTGCCCGTCTTGTCGAAGACGGCGCGGTCGAGCGAGGCGGCCGCCTCGAGGGCGTCGCCGTCCTTCACGAGGATGCCCATCTCGGCGCCGCGGCCTGTGCCCACCATGATGGCCGTGGGCGTGGCGAGGCCGAGCGCGCAGGGGCAGGCGACGACGATCACGCTCACGCCGGCCATGAGCGCGGCCTCGAAGGCCGCCCCCTGCTCGGTGCCGTTCACGGCACCGACGATGAGCCAGCCGATGAACGTGGCGAGCGCGATGCCGAGCACCGCGGGCACGAAGACGGCGGAGATGCGATCGGCGAGCCGCTGGATCGGCGGCTTCGAGCCCTGGGCCGCCTCCACCATGGCAACGATCCTCGAGAGGGTCGTGGCGGCGCCCGCGGCCTCGACGGTGAACTCGAAGGAGCCGGTGCCGTTCATGGTGCCGCCGGTGACCGTGGAACCCGGGGCCTTCTCCTGGTACATCGGCTCGCCCGTGAGCATGGATTCGTCCACCGAGGAGAGCCCCGCCACCACGCGGCCGTCGGCGGGGATGCGCTCCCCCGGCCGCACGAGGACGACATCGCCCACCACGAGCTCGTCGGTGGGGATGTCGAGCTCCTCGCCGCCGCGGCGCACGTGGGCCTCGCGCGGGGCGAGGTTCATGAGCTCCTCCACCGCGCGCCCGGCGCGCCCCTTCGCCCGGTGCTCGAGCATCTTGCCGAGCATGACGAACGTGATGAGCATGCAGGAGGTCTCGAAGGGCGCCATGCGCCCCATCTGCGACGGCGCGAACGTGATGTAGACCGAGTAGCAGAAGGCCACGGTGGTGCCGAGGGCCACGAGGGTGTCCATGTTGGCCGCGTGGGCGCGCGCGGCGCCGATCATGCCCTTGTAGTAGCGCGCGCCGCAGACGAACTGCACCGGGATGGTGAGGATGAGGCAGATGAGGTTCATCGCGAACATCGCCGCGTGATGATCGCCCGCGCCGAGGAGCGCGTTCGCGGCGACACCGCCTGCGGCCATGCCCGCGGGGGTCATGGAGATCGTCACCACGATGATGGTGAGCACGAGCGCGACGACGAAGGTGACGAGGTCCCTGCGCTCGGTGGCGGCCTCCTTCGCGCGACGCTCCTCGTCGAAGGCGGCGCGGCCCTTCTCGGGAATGACCGAGCCCACGAAGCCGAGGTCGCGGATCTTGCCGAGGATGACGTCGACGGAGACCTCCTTGGGGTCGAAGGTGACCTCGCCCGTGTTCGCGGCGAGGTTGACGCGCATCTCGCAGACGCCCGGCATGCGACCGACCATGCGCTCGATGATGGATGAGCAGGACGCGCAGCTCATGCCCTCGATGGCGAGCCGCGCGGTGTGCTGCGCCTCAGCCACTATTCCCCCACTTCCCGCTCCAGATCCTCGCCATCCGGAAGACGACGCTCGCCCTGAATGTAGCGCTCCATGGCCTTCAGTTGATTCCTCATCCGCTTCTTCGCGGAGCGCTCGTAGAGCTTGCCGACGATCTTGCCGTTCACATCGCGGGATTTCTTGGAGGAGCCGAAGTCCTCCTCGTAGACGATGTCGATGCCCGAGCCCGCGGGCGTGAGGTCGTAGGAGACGGTGTTCACGTCGCCCATGGATTCGAACGTGCAGGTGTAGGCCACGGGGCGCTCGAGCCGCGTGATCTTCACGCGCGTATCGCGCTCATGGCCGAGCTTCGTGTGGATGGGCTTGGCGTAGGAGAAGCCCCGCTTCAGAAGATCGGGGTTCTTGCGCTTGCCCGTCGACTTCTCGATGTCGTAACACACGCTCGCGAGGAGGCGCTCGAAGAACTCCTCCGCGCTCACCTCAAGATGCGCCTCGACCTTCATGGCGAACCTCCCGCTCAGCCTCTGCGCTTATGGACCATGTAGACGAGCGCCGCGCCGGCGATCGCGAGCCCTCCTATGAGCAGGGGCCAGCTGATGGAGTTCGGGCCGTTCGCGAAGCCGGCGGCCATCACGAAGAGGAGGCCGATCACCAAGAAGAATGCCGACCATGAGCTCCTGGGCACGATGTCCCCCTTCACGGAAGCCGCCCTCCCCGAGGGGAAGGGCGGCTGGAACGAGCTACGTCGAGATCTTAGCGAATGCGCGGGAAGGCGCGCGGAGCGCTTCCGCCCTACGGCCTGCCGCCGGAATCGCCGGTCACGGCCGAATCGTCCGCATCGCCCATGGACTGGTTGTACTCGAGATCCTGCTCGGTCTCGAGCTGCACCTCCTTGTTCGCGAGCCGGATGAAGGGGATCCAGATGACAAACGAGATGAGCACGCTCACCAGCGACACGATGCCCGCGAGGACGTTTCCGCCCGTGGCGAGGAAGGCGCCGATGCCGGCGGGCATGATCCACGGCACCTGCAGGAAGACCGGCGGGATGATGCCCGCGAAGGTGAGGACGAGCGGGAGGATCGTGCAGATCGGCGGGATGATCATCCAGGGGATGAAGTAGATGGGGTTCAGCACGATGGGGATGCCGAAGATGATCGGCTCATTGATGTTGAAGATGCCCATCGGCAGCGCCAGGCCGGAGATCACGCGGTAGTCCTCGCGCTTGGAGTAGATGAGCACGGCGATGATGAGGCCGAGGGTGATGCCGGCGCCGCCGATCCACGTGTAGACCTCATAGGAGGAGCTCACCCATTTGTACGGGAGATCCATCGGGGCGACGCCCGAGTTGTAGGCGTTCATGTTCTCCATGAGGGCGGGGAGATAGACGCCGTTGGTGACGGGCGCGAGCACGTTCGAGCCGTGGATGCCGAAGAACCAGAAGAACTGGATGAGGAAGTTCACCAGGATGATGGCGAAGGCGTTCTGGGAGAAGCCGAGCAGCGGCTGTTGGATGAGCTGCGAGATCAGCGGACCCGGATACTGGCCGGTCCAGATCACGCAGAGCTGCGTGATGATGGCGCAGATGTAGACGGCGACGACGCCGGGGATGATGGCCGCGAAGGCCTTGGAGACCATCGGCGGCACGCCCTCGGGCAGCTTGATCGTGATCTTGGCGAGGGTGATCTTCACGTAGATCCACGAGGCCAGAAGGCCGAAGATGAGCGCCGCGAAGAGGCCCGTGGAGCCGGTGAGGCTCGTGGAGATGAGGCCTCCGCCCGTGACGGGCAGGGTGACGACCCCCTCGCCCTCCACCACCTCGAGGCCGGCCTGGGTGAGCGTGGGAACCGCGCCTGCGGCCACGTTCGGCAGCGTGTAGTCGAAGCTCGCCGAGAAGTTCATGGTGCAGACCACGGCGGCGAAGGTGATGACGCCGCCGGCGAACGGGTTGACGTCGCCCTCGTTCTCATAGGTGCGCGTCATGTGATAGCCGAGGGCGAAGGCGAAGACGAGCGAGAGCACCGAGAGCGAGCCGTTGTAGGCGAGGCCGTCGATGTTGATGAGCTCGGAGCACGCCGCGGTGAACGGGTTGCCCTCGCCCCACCACACGTTGGGCAGGTCGCGGAAGAACACGTTCAGGAGCGTGGCGAACGAGCCGATCATCGTGATGGGCAGGATCGAGACGAACGCGTCTCGGATTGCCACGAGGAGTCGCACGTTGGCGATCCTCATGGCGACAGGCATGAACTTGTTTTCCATCCAAGCGTAGAAGCCGGACTCCTCTGCCATGCCGTACCTCCTCTTTCAGGTCGTGCGCGGGCCTCTCCCCCGCGCGTCTCTCCTTGCGCGGGTCTCCCGCGCTGGTCGTGCCATCGGCCCTTTCGGGCCCCTCCGGGACTCCGATGAGCCCCTCCCCCCTCTAGGAGCGACCCTCACCCGCTCCTAGGCGATGAATCCGAATTTGCGCCACGAATCCAGGTACTCGATGAGGATCTGCTCCTCCTCGGGAACGTGACCGACGACGTTGTGGAGCCCGAGGTTCTCCATGTCGCGGAGGACCACCTGGAGTTCGCCCTTATAGCGCGGGTCGTTGTCGTTCACGATGACGATGTCGCCTCGGACGGCGTCGCGCGTGTCGTGGGGCGGGATGGGCGTGTCGTGGTAGGTCACCCGCGCCATGGAGCTCCGAAGGATGTAGGGCGAGAGATCGCCGCGCACCACGTGCGGGAAGTCGAAGATGATCTCGCGCTCGACGTCGGTGTCGCCGGGCTCGAGCTCGATCCTCATGTCGATGCGCGTGGGATCGATGGCCGCGAGGTCGTCGAGTTCGCGCTCGGTGGCGAAGGCGTTCGAGATGAGGATGTCGTCCACGAGGCCGGTGGCGGCGAGATGACGCGCCGCGAGGCCGGGGGCGAGGTCGCGGTGCATCTCGAGCGTCGGCAGGCCGGTGCCGTTTCCCCACGGGCCCATGGCGTCGTGGTTCTCGCAGCCCACGAAGGAGGCCACGCGGATGTTGTGCTCCATGGCCTGGATGCTCGTCTCCTCCCAGAAGGGATAGGAGAGGCCGCTGTAGCGCTGGGGATAGAAGTTGTGGCAAGCCCAGAGATACGCCGGATCGGCTCCGGAGAGCAGCGCCGATTCGAGGATGGCGTCGCGCATGGAGGCGTTGATCTCCACCACGAGGCCGAAGGGGTTGTGCGTCATCTCGGCGATGGTGCGATCGGCGTAGGGCGCGTCGAGGCGAAGGCCGTCCGCGCCGAGCTCGTGGAAGAACGAGAGGTCGTCGGGGCTCACGCCGAGGCGCTCGAGCACCGCCGGCCACACGTCCAGCACGAGCTGCATGCCGTTCGCGCGGATGCGCTCGGCGACGGGCTTGAACTCGCGCACGATCTGCTCGCGGTCGCCCTTCACGGAGAGCAGGCAGCTGAAGACGCGCGTGAAGCCGCGCTTGCCGGCGGCATCGATGTAGGCGAGGGTTTCCTCCTGGGAGCAGTGCTCGGGGTAGACCGAAATGCCAAGCCCGAGCCTCTTCGGGGACGTGTAGGCCATGGACGCTCCGCTTCTCTCGCAAGCGACTCACACGGCCGTGGTTCGAGCATCCCAAGCAGCGCGGAGGAGGCGCTTCGTTGGTTCCGACAACTAAATTGTTTATGGCGCAACATTGAATCCGCGGGAACGGGGCGTGAAAGGTCACTAAATTCGGTGAGTAAAGCCGAACGGTAGCCCCCGAGCCGCAAGCGGTTTTCAGCTTTTTGAAGGTCCGACATCCTCACGCCGGGCAGCCCCGACCGCACTACCCCGCGGTAGCGCAGTCGGGGCTGCCCGGCCGAAGCCTTGGGGCGGGGCCCGAACCCGCCTAAGCGCTCAGCAGTTCGTCGGCCACCTCCGCGGCGCAGGCGAGGCCGTCGGCGATGGCCGAGACCACGAGCGAAGCGCCGCCGCGTGCGTCGCCCGCCACGAAGACGGGCGTCTCGACCCCCTCCGCGAGCAGGGCCTCATGCGTTTCGGGCACCGTCACGGGAAGCGGACGCGCGTCGCCGAGCTCGACGCCGAAGGCGTCCATGAGCTCCGCCCGCGGGCCGAGGAACCCCGTGGCGAGGAGGACGAGGTCGGCCTCGAGCGTCTCCTCGGTTCCCGCGATGCGCTCCGGCCTGCCGCCAGACCAGTCGAGCCTGCAGAACGTGAGGCTTCGCACCGCGCCGTCCGCGCCCTCGAGCCCGGTCGTGTCCGCCGCGAAGGTGCGGGGGTCGGAGCCGTCGACGAGCGCCGCCTCCTCCTGGCCGTAGTCGGTCTTCTTCACGTTCGGCCACTCGGGCCAGGGATTGTCCTTCGGGCGCTTCTCGGGAGGAGCCGGGAGGAACTCCAGCTGGCGGACCGAGCGGCACCCTTGGCGAAGGGCCGTGGCCACGCAGTCGGTGCCCGTGTCGCCGCCACCGATGACGACGACCGCCTTGTCGCGGGCGTCGATCGCGGAGCGCGTGCCCGCGAGGAGCGCCTTCGTGGCGGCCGTGAGGTAGTCCACGGCCCAAACGACTCCCTCGAGCTCGGCGCCCGGCACGCCGAAGGGGCGCGTCTGCCCGGCGCCCGCCGCGAGCACGACCGCGTCGTTCTCGGCGGCGAGCCGCTTCGCCACGGCCGGGTCGGAGGCGTCCGTCTCAAGCTCGAAGGCGATGCCCGAGTGCTCCATGAGCTCGATCCTCCGGGCGACGACCTCCTTCGGGAGCTTCATGTTGGGGATGCCGTATTCGAGGAGCCCGCCGGCCCTGTCGGAGCGCTCCACCACCGTGACCTTGCAGCCGCGACGGGCGAGCTCCCAAGCGCAGGCGAGGCCCGAGGGGCCGCTACCCACCACGGCGACGCGCGGCGCGCCTTCGGGGGCGGGGGCGAGCGGCGCGGGGCCGCCCTCGGCCCACTCATGGTCGGAGATGGCACGCTCGTCGTCCTTGATCGTCGTGGCGCCGCGATCGCGCCCGAGGTTGCAGGCGGCTTCGCAGAGCGCGGGGCAGACTCGCCCCGTGAACTCGGGGAACGGGTTCGTGATGGCGAGGCGCGCCGCGGCGTCTTCCCAGAGGCCCCGCCAGAGGAGGTCGTTCCACTCGGGGATGAGGTTGTGGAGCGGGCAGCCCGAGGCCCGCGCATGGCCGAACGAGACGCCCGTCTGGCAGAAGGCCACGCCGCAGTACATGCAGCGACTCGCCTGGGCCTCTTGCCCGGCGTCGTCCAGCGGCACCGCGAACTCGTCGAAATCCGCCAGCCGCGCCTTCGCCGGGCGCTCTGCATGTGCCTCGCGGCCGAGCTCGAGGAACGCACCCACCTTGCCCATGGCTACCTCCCCTGCCGAATGACGTCGAAGGCCTCCTGCTCGGCCTCGGCGCGGGTCTTCCCATCGCGCTCGGCCTCCTCGATGACCTCCATCACCTCGCGGTACTCCGTGGGGATCACCTTCTTGAAGCGCGGCGCCACGGCGTCGAACTCGAAGAGGAGGCGGATGGCCTTCGGGCTCCTCGTCGTCTCCGCGTGCTCGCGCAGAAGCGAGCGGATGAGCTCGAGGTCGGCCTCGGAGGGCTCGAGCACCTCCACCATGGCCTTGTTCACGCGCGGCTCGAGCGTGCCCTTGGCGTCGAGCACGAAGGCCACGCCGCCGCTCATGCCGCAGGCGAAGTTCTCCCCCACTTCGCCGATGATGAGGCAGGTGCCGCCGGTCATGTACTCGCAGCCGTGGTTGCCCACACCCTCCACCACGAGGGTGGCGCCGGAGTTGCGCACGGCGAAGCGCTGGCCGGCGAGGCCGTTCACGAAGCCCTTGCCCGAGGTGGCGCCGTAGAAGGCCACGTTGCCGATGATGGCGTTCTCGTCGGCGCGGAAGGTCGCGCCCTCGGGGGGCCGCACGGAGACGATGCCGCCCGAGAGCCCCTTGCCGAAGTAGTCGCAGGCGTCGCCCTCGATGGCGAGCGTGACGCCCGCGGGCAGGAACGCGCCGAAGGATTGCCCGCCCGAGCCCTCGCAGTCGATGGCCACCGAACCCTCGGGCAGCCCCTCGGGGTGCCGCCCCGTGACGGCGGCGCCGAGCTGCGTGCCCACGCAGCGGTTCACGTTGGAGATGTCGGCGTGGAAGGCGATGGGCTCCAGGCGCTCGCGCGCAGACGCCGTATACGGCACGAAGAGCGTGGCGTCGAGGGCGCGGGAAAGCCCAACGTCGTAGGCCATCTCCGGCAGGAAGCGCCGGCCGGCGGCCCCGGGCACGCCGCGCCCGAAGAAGTTCTCGGTCGTGGAGAGGAGCTCGGAGAGATCGACGGTGGCGGCCTTCCAGTTGCCCTCGACCTTCGCCTGGACGAGGCACTCGGGATGCCCCACCATCTCGTCCACCGTGCGAAAGCCGAGCTCGGCCATGATGCGGCGGAGGTCCTCGGCGATGAAGCGCATGAAGCGCTCCACGCGCTCGGGCCCCGCGTGGAACTGGCGGCGGAGCGCCTGGTTCTGGGTGCAGATGCCCGCGGGGCACGTATCCTGCTGGCAATCCCTCTGCATGAGGCAGCCCATCGCCACGAGCGGCATCGTGGCGAAGCCGAACTCCTCGGCGCCGAGGAGCGCCGCCACGGCCACGTCGCGGCCGGTCATGAGCTTGCCGTCCGCCTCGAGCACCACGCGGGAGCGGAGGCCGTTGTAGAGAAGCGTCTGCTGGGCCTCGGCGAGGCCGAGCTCGAGCGGCAGGCCCGCGTGGTAGATGGAATCGCGTGGCGCCGCGCCCGTGCCGCCGTTGGAGCCGGAGATGAGGATCTTATCGGCGCCACCCTTGGCCACGCCGGTGGCGATGGTGCCGACGCCGCCCTCGGCGACGAGCTTCACGCTCACGCGTGCGTTCGGATTCGCGTTCTTGAGGTCGAAGATGAGCTCTGCAAGATCCTCGATCGAGTAGATGTCGTGGTGGGGCGGCGGGCTGATGAGCCCGACGCCGGGGGTCGCGCGGCGCACGTCGGCGATCCAGGGATAGACCTTGCCGCCCGGCAGGTGACCGCCCTCACCGGGCTTGGCACCCTGCGCCATCTTGATCTGGATCTCCCGCGCGCTCATGAGGTAGCGGCTCGTCACGCCGAAGCGCCCCGAGGCCACCTGCTTGATGGCGCTCTTCAGGGAATCGCCGCCCGCGAGCGGAGTCTCTCGGGCGGGATCCTCGCCGCCCTCGCCGGTGTTGGAGCGTCCGCCGAGGCGGTTCATGGCGATGGCGAGGGTCTCGTGGGCCTCCTTCGAGATGGAGCCGTAGCTCATGGCTCCCGTGTTGAAGCGCTTCACGATCTCCTCGGCGCCCTCCACCTCCTCGAGGGGCACGGGGCCCGAGGGAAGCGGCACGAAGTCGAGGAGATCGCGCAGGAGGGAGTAGCGCCTCTTCGCCCCCTCGGGATGCACGTGGAGGGCGTAGGCGCGGAAGAGCTCGAAATCGTCCTCGGCGCACGCGCGTTGCAGGAGGTAGATGGCCTGGGGGTCGATGAGGTGGTCCTCGCCCGCCACGGGCCGCCATTTGGTGAGGCCGGCGCTTCGAAGCTGGTTCGGCGAGGGCGCGAGGGCGAGCGCCTCCGCCTCGTCGCGGCGCTGCTCGAGCTCGCGCTGGACCTCGGCGAAGCCGAGGCCGCCCACCCGGGAGACCGTGCCCTTGAAGCAGCGTTCGATGATCTCGGGGGCGAGCCCAACGGCCTCGAAGATCTGGGCCGAGTGGTAGCCCTGCATGGTGGAGATCCCCATCTTCGACATGATGGAGACGATGCCCTGGGTGAGGGCGTGGTCGTAGTTGGCGATGGCCTTCTCCGCCGGCAGCGAGACGGCACCGCGGGCGCAGAGGTCGCGGATGGCCTCGTGGGCCATGTAGGGGCACACGGCGGATGCGGAGTAGCCCACGAGCGCGGCCACGTCGTGGGCGTTCACGGCGTCGCCCGATTCGATGACGAGGTCGGCGCGGGTGCGCAGGCCCTTTGCGAGGAGATGGCAATGGATGGCGCCCGTCGCGAGGAGCGACGGGATGGGGAGCTCCGCGCCCGCGAGCCTGTCGGAGACCACGACGACGTTCACGCCCTCGCGCACGGCGGCCTCCACCTCGACGCAGAGGGCGTCGAGCGCCCGCTCGAGCGAGTTCGGGCCGGCGTCTTCGAAGGTGGCCGAGAACCGCCGCGCCCTGAGGCCCTCGCGATCGAGCGAGCCGAGGGCGGCGAGGGCGCGCTCGTCCACGATGGGGCCCTCGAGGCGCACGAGCCGGCAGTTCTCCCGGGTGTCCTCGAGGAGGTTTCCGTGGTTTCCCACGTAGAGCGTCGTGGAGGTGACCATCGATTCGCGAAGTGCGTCGATGGGCGGGTTCGTCACCTGGGCGAAGAGCTGCCAGAAGTAGTCGAAGAAGCTGCGCGGATGCTCGGAGAGGCACGCGAGCGGGATGTCGTAGCCCATGGAGGCCAGGGGCACGGAGCCCTTCTCGGCCATGGGGCGGATCTCCTCGTCCACGTCGTCGTAGTGAAAGCCCATGCGCGCGAGACGTTGCGTGACGTCCAGAGGCTCCCGGGCTTCGGGCTCCGCGGCCTTAGCGGAGGTGCCCTCCTCCACGTCGGCGAGGGTGAGCACGCCCTCGCGCACCCACTCCCCGTAGGGCTGGCCCGTGGCGAGCGCGTCTCTGAGCTCGTCGTTCTTCACGAGGCGCGCCTGGTGCGTGTCGACCTTCAGCATCTCGCCCGGCCCGAGGCAGCCCTTGGCGAGCACGTCCGCCGGGTCGATGTCGAGTACGCCCACCTCGCTCGCGAGAATGAAGCGATCGTCGCGGGTGAGGTAGTAGCGCGCCGGGCGCAGGCCGTTTCTGTCGAGGGCGGCGCCGAGGGTCACGCCGTCGGTGTAGGCCACGGCGGCCGGCCCGTCCCAGGGCTCCATGAGCATCGACTGATAGGAGTCGTAGTCGCGACGCTTGGCCGAGAGGTTCTCGTTCTTGTCCCAGGGCTCGGGGATGAGGAGCGTGAGCGCTCGCTCGAGGCTCATGCCGTTCATCACGAGGAACTCGAGCACGTTGTCGAGGATGGCCGAATCGGAGCCCTCGCGGTTGATGATCGGCAGCACCTGGCGCAGATCCTCGCCGAGCACGGGCGAATAGAGGCCGGGCTCGCGGGCGCGGATCCAGCTCACGTTGCCCTTGAGCGTGTTGATCTCGCCGTTGTGGATGAGGTAGCGGTTCGGGTGGGCGCGCTCCCAGGAGGGCGTCGTGTTGGTGGAGAAGCGCGAGTGCACGAGGCAGATGGCGCTTTCCACCTGCGCATCCTCGAGGTCGGGGTAGAAGCGGCGCATCTGCGTGGCCACGAGCATGCCCTTGTAGACCACGGTCCGCGCGCTCATGGAGCAGACGTAGAAGATGCGTCCCTCGAGGGCGGGGTCGGCGTCGGCGGCGCGCTCGATGGAGCGCCGGCACACGTAGAGCCTCCGCTCGAAGGCCTGCCCGCGCTCGACGTTCGCGGGGCGGCCCACGAAGGCCTGGTAGATGCGCGGCATCGTCGACTTCGCCGTCTCGCCGAGGTCATGCGGGTCCACCGGCACCTTGCGCCAGAAGAGAAGCGGCAGCCCCGCGGCCGCGCAGCCCTCCTCGAAGAGCCGCATGGCGGATGCCACGCCCTCCTCGTCGCGGGGCAGGAAGAGCATCGCCACGCCGTAATCGCCCTCGTCGGGGAGCAGGCGACCCTCCTTCTGGGCCTCCTTCCGGAAGAAGCGGTGCGGGGTCTGGATGAGGATGCCCGAGCCGTCGCCGGAATTGCGCTCGAGGCCGGCGCCGCCGCGATGCTCGAGGTTCACGAGCACGGAGAGCGCGTCATCCACCATCTGGTGCGAACGGCGCCCCTTCAAGTGCGCGAGGGCGCCGATGCCGCACGCATCGTGCTCGAAGCATGGCCTCCAGAGCGCGGGCGCGGCCGGGGGCTGCCCGCATGCTCGAGTGCTCGTCATGGTCTCTCACCTCGTCGATCGGCGCGGAAGCGGCGTTTTTCAACGCTGCACCATACCCCCGCACGAGCACCGATTGATGGCGCGCGTGTTTCGAACGGCTTACGAGGCAGCCGGGATTGCGAGCCCGCCATCGAGCAATCGCTAGAACAGCGTCACCTCTCCGGCAAGGAACGACCCGAGCTCGGCGAAGGTGCGCCCCTCCCAGCCCGCGCCCTTCGGGCCCACGACGAGGCCACGAGCGTTCGGATGGGCATTGAGAAATGCCTCGAGGCCTCCGACGCTCTTCACGGCACCACTCTCAACCTCGATTTTCACCTGCTCGTAGCGCTACTGAACAAAACCGCCACGCCCATTGAACACTATTGCGTGTGCTAGTGAACAAAATACCACCTTCTCGTGAACATCCGTTCCGAGCTCGCACGGTCTTCACCGCGCAAGCCCCTCACCCGGACCACCGGACGAGGGGCTTACGCTCGTGCTGTTCCCGTTTTCAGTCTCCGAGGGTGAAGGGCGCCTCGCGCTTGTAGTCGTCCGAGCCCAGGTAGGTCTGCACGCGGACGGACTTCGAGAAGTAGAGCACCATGAGGAGGAATCCCACGATCGAGCCGATGGCGCTCGCCCAGAGGGAAAGCGAATCGAGCCCGGCGACGGCGTAGATGCTCGCGAGCACCAGCATGGCGATGATGAGCACGATGTTGTAGATCTCGAAGACCTTGAGGAACGCGGGATTTCGCTGGTAGGCCATGTAGCAGAAGATGAACGTGACGATGGCGCAGACGATGGTGACGATGGCCACGACGACGAGGCACGTGGTGACCCAGCCGAGCCCCGAGAGGTTGAGGACGAAGCCGAGCGCTCGCGCGTAGTCGAAGTAGCGGATGGCGTTCACGATGTCGTAGATGCCGCCGACGACGTAGCAGATGAGGAAGACGAGGAGCCAGCCGCCGATCGTGCGGTAGTCGGGCCCGACGCCTCCCATGGGCCTTCCCGGCGGCACGGGAGCACCATCGCCTGCCGGGCCGGCACCGGCGCCGTAAGGCGGCCGAGGCGCGTCGTTTTCAACAGGCTGCTCGGGGGCAGCCAGGGGATTTCCGCACTTCGGGCAGAACTTCGAGCCGTCGGCAACGTGCGTCCCGCACTTCGGGCAATACATGGCGTGCCTCCCAGCGTCAGTCATACGCGTCGAGCGTCGTGAACGGGCCCATTAAACTCCAACGCATCGCCCGTTTCGCTCGCGACGAGCTCCCAATCGGCTAAGCGCCCCTCCATCGAGAGGTGCTCCGATCCGCCCTCAGGCGAGCGGTGCCCCGCAGTTACCGCAGAACCTGAAGTCCTCCTCGACGGGGGCGCCGCAGGAGGGACACACCGCCGCGGCGGGCTCGGGCGCGGCCACCTCGGCGAAAGCGGCCTCCTCCCAATCCTCCACGGGCGTAAGCGGCGTGCTCTCGCCCGCCAGATCGGCGATCTCGGATTCGATGACGGCTTCGGGGACGAGCTCCTCGACGGGCGCGTCCTCGAAGCGCGCGGGCGCCGGCTCGTGGAGCTCCGTCCACGGCTCGGCGACCTCGGGAGCTGCCGCTTCCTCAGCGGCCTCCTCCTCGGCGGCCTCCTCCACCTGCGCCGCGGCCTCGATCTTCTCGGCCACCTCTGAGAATGCCTCGGCCCTCAGCGTGGGCTCGGGCTCCGCCGCCTCGAAGGCGGCCTCGGGCTCCGCTCCCTCGAAGGCGGGCTCGGGCTCCGGCTCGCTCTCCTCGACGACGAGATCGAGGCGCGAGCCGCAGTTCATGCAGAAGGCGTCATCGGGGGAGACGGAGGCACCGCAGGAGGGGCAGACGGCGATGGCCTCGACGTCCACGACGGGCCTCGCCTTCTCCGCGGGCGAGCCGCAGGCGGAGCAGAACTGGTCCGAAGCGTGCATGGGCGCGCCGCACACGGCGCAACGCACGAGGGTGGTGCGATTCTGCGCATCCTCGCGCTCGGCCATGATGCGCTGATGCTCGGCCACGATCTCGGCGCGCTCGGCGTCAACGGCTTCGATCTGGGCGATGAGCTCCTCGCGCCCGGCCCTGAGCTCGGGATTTGCGCGCACCTCCTCGTAGACGCTCGCTCCGAGCTGGGCCGCCAGCGTCTGGCGCCGACGACGCAGCTCGCTGTCACGCGTGCTGAGACTCACCTGGCGCGCCTTTCGACCGGCCGCCTGAGCACCGCGGTTCATCATCGAGGAAAGATCGTCTTTGAAGCCCATGGTTCCTCCGTCATCGACATCGTTGGTACGCCCATCGTACTCTCAGGCACCGTCGCCCGAGCACCGCCTCCGGAACGAAGCGGCGATTCCCAGACGTAGCTCGTCACGTATTCGCAGGCGAGAAGGTCGGCGGGGAGCTCCGGCACATAGGGCGAGGGCATAGGCGCAGGCTCCGGGCTTGGAGCGCTCACGGGCACAGGCGCGCCTTCGCCTGCAGGCATTCCTTCCTGCGCGACGTTTGGCAGTCCTTCGACCTTCTGCAGTGTGTAGCGATCATCCGCGGTGCCATCGCTCAACCGACCGCACGCGTTGTTGCCCCAGGTATAGAGGGCACCATCAGGCCCGGCACACGCCACATTGAATCGTCCCGGTTGGAATTCTCCGCCAACGACGTGGCACTCGCGTAGAAGCCCGTCGGCTGCGTCCGAAGACTCTACACGCATCGGCCTTCATCGGTCAGATCGCCCAGACGGGGACGTAGAGCGTTCCGCCGGGAAGGGCTCCCAGCTCCTGCTTCAGGCAGATGACGGCACCGGGATCGACCCTGAGACCCGAGCACTCGAGCGCGCCGAAGGAGCGGACCATGGCCCGTTGCGGGTTCGCCGTGCGCTTGACCTCCAGCGGGTAGAGCGTGCCGTCCCGCTCCAGCAGGATGTCGATTTCGCGTCCGTCGCGGTCGCGGTAAAACCAGAGCCTCGCGGGGTCGCCGGCGTTCATGACGGCCTTTCTCACCTCGGACACGACGTAGTTCTCGAGGACGGGGCCTGCCATCGCGCCCGCCTGGAGCGTCTTCGCCGAGCTCCAGCGCCCGAGCCAAGCCACGAGCCCGGTGTCGTTGAAGTAGACCTTCGGCGCCTTGACGGCACGGGAGAGGGCGTTGTTCGAGTAGGGCTGGAGCCGGAAGACGACGTCCGAGCGCTCGAGGATCGAGAGCCACTCCTCGACCTTGCGCCGGGGCTGTCCGACGTCGCGCGAGAGCGAGTCGACGTTCAGCAGCTGGCCCACCTGCGCGGCGAGGGCCTGCATGAAACGGTCGAAGTCGAGGAGGTCCACGCCGCCGGAGAGGGCGCGAACGTCCCTCTCGAGGTAGGTCTGCTGGTAGCTCGCATAGAAGCGATTCGGTGAGGAGTGCCTACCGCTGACGACCGCCGGCATCGAACCCCGCCAGATGCGCTCGTAGATTGCCGGGAGCGTCGCCGGCTCGCGGCGGGCCATGCGCTCGCGAAGGGCGTCGACGTCGAGGGTGAGCCGCTCAACCGGGCCCGTCCCATGGACCTCGTGCTGGGAGAGCGGGAGCAGATGGGCGATGCCCGCACGTCCCGCGAGACTCTCGCCCGCGAGGCGCATGAGCGGGAACGGCTGGGAGCCCGTGAGCCAGACGCGCCCCATGGCACCGGGATCTCGGTCGGCGAGGATCTTGAGGAAGGGGAAGAGCTCCGGCGCGTACTGCACCTCGTCGATGATGACGGGCGCGGGGTGGAGCTGCAGGAAGAGCTCGGGGTCCTCCCGGGCGAGCCGACGCTCGTTGAGGTCGTCCAGGGTGACCTCTGCCCGCTCGCCACCATTGAGGTGCCTGAGCAGCGTCGTCTTGCCAGCCTGTCGCGTCCCGGTCACAAGAACGATCGGGTACTCTCCGCTCAGCGCGAGGACCTCGCCCTCGAGGTCACGCGTGATGTAGTGCCCTGAGTCCATGGTTCGTCCATCCAAAAGCTCGGCTATTCTTACATCCGATGCAAGATTAGCCGATACCATCGCAGCGCACTAAGGAAGGATCTCGAGGATTTCCCCTCATCGGGGCCTGCATGCCTCGGCTGGGCCGGGAGGCGACGCCGCCTTCCGAGCCGCTGTCGGCGCCCCGCATAGACGGCGGTTCGGAAGCCCGGTCATCACTCGGCGCGCGCAGCTCCGCGTGGTTTTGCTCAGCTGTTGAGCAAAATTGCTCAGTAGCTGAGCAATCAATAGAATGGGCTGCATGAGCTCAGCATCTCGTGTTCTGGAGTCGCCATGCCCGTACCATTCGAACGTCCACTTGTGCGCACCATCGTCGAGCGCCTCGCCGAGCCCCATGGGAAGATCCAGATCCTCATGGGCCCTCGGCAGACCGGGAAGACCACGGCCCTCCTCCAGGCCATGGAACAGATCGCGCTCCCCGTGCACTTCGCCACGGCGTCGCAGGTGGAAACCTCGGGAGCGTGGATACGCGCCCAATGGGAGATGGCGCGGCTCAAGGCCGATGACGATGCCCCGTGCGTGCTCGTGCTCGACGAGGTGCAGCTCGTCGAGCAATGGTCCGCCTTCGTGAAGGAGTGTTGGGACGAGGACTACCGTGCGGGCCGCGATCTCCGCGTGGTGCTGAGCGGCTCCTCCACGCTCCTGCTCCAGCAGGGCCTCCGAGAGGCGCTGACCGGTCGCTTCGAGCTCATACGCTCCCCGCACTGGTCGCTTTCCGAATGCGAGGAGGCGTTCGGCTACTCGCTGGAAGACTATCTCCACTTCGGAGGCTTCCCCGGCGGTGCTCCCCTCATCCATGACGAGACGCGATGGTTGGATTACATGCTCGACGCCGTCATCGAACCGAGCATCACCCGCGATGTCATGGCCATGGAGACGGTGCGCAAGCCCGCGCTCATGCGGCGTCTCTTCTATCTCGGGGCTCCGTATTCAGCTCAAGAGCTCTCGTTCAGGAAACTCCAGGGGCAGCTCGATGACGCCGGCAATACCACGACCATCGCTCACTACCTCGACCTACTCTCAAACGCCGACTTGCTCACGGGCTTGCAGAAGTATTCTCCGTCGCTCGTGCGGAGCCGAAACTCGTCGCCTCGACTCCTCGTCGCCGACACCGCGCTCATGACCGCCGCCTGGCAGGGTCGGCGAGATGCCTTGCGAGACGATCCCGACGTTCGCGGGCACCTCGTGGAGAGCGCCGTGGGCGCCTACCTGCTCACCCGCTCGAAGCGGGATCGTTTCGACCTCTATTGGTGGCGCGAGGGCGCCTACGAGGTGGATTTCGTCTGCGCGAAGGGTGATCGACTCCTCGCCATCGAGGTGAAGAGTGGACGCGTGAGGAGCACTGCGGGGCTCCTGGAGTTCGCCAGACGCTACCCCGGCGCTTCCCTGTTGGTGGTGGGATCGCCCGAATGTCCGCTTCGCGACTTCCTCAAGGGCGAGGTGGAGCTCTTCTAGCAGCCACCTCGCCAAGCGCGTCAAGACCGTCCATAGGCGTCGCCGAGGTCAACGGCCAAGTCCTCGAGATTCCAGCCAGGCCCTCGCCTCCGGTTCGCCTGGGCTTTCCTCCGCGGATCCGCGTCTTCTTCGCATATGGCGGGAAGCTTTGCATGCATTGCATAAATGCATAAATGCATAAATGATCTAGAATGAATCGCGAAGCATGCGACGCACAGGAGGGGAACGATGGCTGAGCTGAATCCCTTCTCGCCCCACTTCGGCGGGAATCCCGAGCTCTTCTTCGGGCGGCGACCGATCCTCGACGAATTTGACGTGGCCCTCGTCTCACCGGGAAGCGACTATCGCTCGCTCTTCCTCACGGGTAGCCGGGGAAGTGGCAAGACGTGCCTCGTCGAGCAACTTTCGTCGAAGGCAAGCGCGGTGGGATGGGACGTGCTAGACCTGACGGCCGACCACGCCTTGAAGTCCCTCCTGAGGAAGCTGGTGCCCTACGACGAGATGACCCGATCCGTGGCTCCCAACGCCTCGCTGCAGGTGCTCGGCAGCGGCGTGTCCCTCGGGGGAGTCGGGCGAAGCGAATCGCGAAGGGTCGAATCAGCCGACCTTGCGGAGCTCCTCCTCGAGGCTTGCCGCGACGCCAAGCGGGGGGTCTTTGTGTCCATCGACGAGATCCAGAAGGTCCCGCTCGACGACGTCTCCACCATCTGCTCCGCATTCCAGATGGCCGCTCGCAAGGGCCTCGACGTGATCCTCGTGGTGGCTGGGCTGCCCTACGCGTACGGCCGCGTCATCGCACACGACGGCTGCACGTTCATGCGCCGGGCCCGCCACCTCACCATAGGCCTGCTGAACCCCGACGAGGTGCGCGACGGGCTGAGGACGGGCTTTGAGCGGGTCGGGGACCTCGAGGTCGACGATGGGGCGCTCGACACGCTGGTGGCGAGGAGCCTCGGCCAGCCATATCTCATGCAGCTGCTCGGCTATGAGACGGTTCGTTCCGCGAGGGATGGAGCCGCAGCAGGGGAGGTTGCGCTGGATCCGCCTGACGCTGATCGGGCCTTTCTCCGCGCCTATCGCGTGTACGCCCAGCAGGCGCTGCGGCCAATCGTCGAGGAGATCGGCCGGCGCTGTGTGGAGTACCTTACGGCCATGATCCAATGCATGGACGAGGCGCATGAGGCCTCGACGCGGGACGTGGCAAAGGCCATGGGCACGACGACCGGTGGACTCGCCCGGACGAGGGACCGGCTTCTCGGTCAGGGCGTGATCGTGTCCCCGCAGCGCGGGCGGGTGCGCTTCAACGTGCCCTACCTGCGAGACTACCTCGCCTCTTCCCCCAACGACGAGGACGAGGCCAGGTTGAGCGAACTCTGGGACGTCTAGGCGCGCGAGAGATCTATAGACAAGATTCCGGCTACGCTCCCCTTCATCTATATCTAAAAATCTTCGTGGCCAAGTTCGCAAGTTTCACTTGACCAAATACACTCATCCAGGCGGCCATGGAATGAGCCGGCTCTCGCAGGCGAAGTTCCTCCTGCAGCTCACACGTAGTCGAGGATCACGCGGTAGCGCTCGATGAGATCGGGGAGCCGAAAGCTCGCGTTCGCGGGGCTCGTGGAGGGAAGGACCGTGATGGGACGGCCCGTCGCGCGCTCCTGGTAGCGCCGATAGAGCTGGCCCGACTTCGTCCCCGTGGCGAAGATCGCCCGGATGGGCGCGGCGTCGAGCACCCGCGAGAGATCCGAGGGCACGACGTTTCGGATGCTCGCGTCGGAGGCTCCCGCGATGTCGCACTCGCTGATCGTGTCCCAGATGGCCACGCGGTGGCGGAGCGCGAGCTCGCGCTTGCCCTCCGGATCGGGGGGAACGGGCTCGTCGAAGAGCGCCGCGAGCACGGGCCAGAAGCGGTTCTGCGGATGCCCGTAGGGAATGCCCAGCTCACGGGCCTTGGGCGAGGGCAGCGTGCCCAGCATGAGCACGCGGCTCCGCTCGTCGAAGATGGGTCCGAAGGGGTGGATCACGTGCGTCAACTCGGCCATGGAAGCTCGCCTCGCGGCCTACGCCACGTTGTCCATGAGCCAACTCGTGAGGTTCGCGAGGTAGTTGATCGTCCAGGTGCCGTTCACCTTCTGGAGATCGAGGTTCACTTCCTTCGTGGTCGTGGGGACGTTCGGGCCTCTGAGCGCGTCGACGATGAGCTCCATCTGCTCCTGCGTGGAGAGCGAGGAGACGTCGTTCGTGGCCGAGATCTGCTCGGAGAGCTCGCCGATGCTCGGGAACGTCACCGTGAGGGTGACCCTGGCCACGTCCCCCTCCACCTGCACGTCGTCGATGATCCAGCCGACATGCGTGAAGGCCGCCTCGTAGAGGCCCTGGAAGTCGAAGCCGTAGAGCGAGAACCGGTTCACGAACTGCTCGATGACGGCCGTGGAATCGGCGCCGAGCACCGCGTCAACGCCGCCCAGCATCTCGTCGAGATCGAAATCCCGGATCTCCTCGAAGTAGCCGTTGACGGTGCGCTTCACCTGGGCTTCCTCGGAGAAGTCGAGCGGGCTCACGAAGTTCGGTCCGAAGAGGATCGGGCCCGCGAAGGAGACGGCCACGAGCGCCACCACGAGGATGGCGACGATGCCGATGATCGCGTTGCGAAGGCCGTGGCCCTTCTTGGAAGGGGCGAAATCGGGTGCGCCCTGAGAGGGCGTCGGGGGCGTCGCCGGTTGCGCGTAGGTGGGGGCGGGCTCGCCGGGAACCGCGGGC